>JAIBDK010000059.1 GCA_024679435.1 Gammaproteobacteria bacterium
GCAGAGATCGGTTCGTCCGCCACAATAAATTCGGGATCGACCATCAACGCCCTGGCAATGCTTATTCTTTGTCTCTGCCCACCTGAAAACTCATGGGGGAAACGTCCCCCCCATCCTGCATCCACTCCCACGGACTCCATCACTTCTGCGACTTTCTGCTTGTGTTGGTCACCACTCAAATCTCGAAAATGAAATCGAACCGGTTCCAGCAATGTCGCCGCAACCGTTTTCCGAGGATTGAGAGATGCATAAGGATTCTGAAAAATCATCTGCATTTTCTTGCGATAAGGCAACAAATCACCGCGTCCTAGCTGATCAATCCTCTCACCCTGATATTTAACCTCTCCACTTGTAGGAGACAGCAATCCCATAATCGTTCTCCCTACGGTGGTTTTACCACAGCCACTCTCTCCTACAAGGCATAACGCTTCGCCTTTCTGAATGTCGAGATTGATACCATTCAACGCTTTGACGTATTCCGTTTTTCTTGTGACTTTCCCGCCACTGAAAGACAGTTGATCAAGAAAGCCACCGGAGACATTAAAGTGGCGATAAAGGTCATGGGTGGAAAGCAGGGAATTGTTATCCGGATTACTCATTCTTTTTGTGGTTAATTGCTCTTTTTAGCGGCTACGGATTTTGGGGAATATGCATGATCGAACACCAAAATTAGTCGTATTGAATCGGAAAATGACAGGCGATCAGACGTTCTTCCCGCTTTGCCAAGTCCGGCAGTCTGGATCTGCAAACATCCTGAATATAACGACATCGATTATGAAATGGACAGCCTGAAGGAATATCCTGAAGTGATGGCATAACCCCGGGAATCTGATTGAGTTTCTCGCCAGGCGTAGTCATCTCTGGCAACGCACCTATCAGTCCTTTGGTATACGGATGCATCGGATTCTCAATAATACTGGATGTAGACCCCTGCTCGATTATTCTTCCAGCATACATCACCAGTATCCGTTGGGTCACCTGAGAAACAACCCCCAGGTCATGAGTGATCAAAATCAATCCAACGTCGAACTCGTTACATAAATCAAGCAATAATTCCAGAATTTCTGCCTGGATAGTCACGTCCAGCGCGGTGGTAGGTTCATCTGCAACAATTAATTGCGGGTCGGTAAGCAACGCAATGGCAATAACCACTCTTTGACGCATGCCTCCCGACAACTCGTGGGGGTACTGGTCCAATCGTGTTTCCGCAGAAGGAATCTGAACTGCTTTAAGCTTTTCAATGGCGATCTTGCGGGCATCATCACGGCTCGTATCGCGATGTGCAAGAATGGTTTCTTCCATCTGGGTACCAATGGTTAGTACCGGATTGAGCGTCATCATCGGGTCCTGAAATATCATACTGATCCGGTTTCCCCGTATCTGACGCATTAAATCTTCATCCGCTTCAGCAAGATCAATACCGTCAAACTCAATACTGCCCGATGCTAGATAACCGGGCTTGCTGATTAGATTGAGAATGGCAAATGCGGTAATAGATTTTCCTGCGCCACTTTCACCGACGATACCTATTCTCTCGCCCTGGTTTAATTCAAAACTCACATCCCGGATAGCCGTCACCGCGCCGGTTCTCAATGGGAAAACCACCTCGAGGTTTTTGACACTTAATAAAAGTTTATCCATGTATCGGGAAGCGTAATGACAGAACTATATTATTTATCATAAAGTTTTGGATTCAGAACATCCCGCATCCAGTCACCCAACAAATTTATGGCCAAAATCAAGACCACCAGAATCAGGGCGGGGAAAGCCGTTATCCACCAGGAGCCACTGAAAATATAATCAAAACCGTTGCGGATTAGAGAACCCAGTGACGGTTTCGTGATCGGCATGCCTAATCCCAGAAACGATAATGCCGCTTCGGTAATAATGGCATTTGCAACCTGTACGGTTGAAATAACCAGAAGCGGAGATATGGTATTGGGCAATATATGGCGATAGATGATCGCCCGGGGTTTTAATCCGATAACCCTGGCAGCATCAACATATTCCTTTTTCTTTTCTGCCAGCACACAGGCTCTCACCGTTCGCGCGTACTGTGGCCATTCGGCAATCCCAATTACCAGAACAATCACAAAAATTGCATAGTTTTCATAAAACCGCAACCCAACTGTAGCCTGGAACAAAGCCAGAATAACGATGGCTACCATCAATGTCGTAAATGAAAGCTGTATATCGGCCACACGCATCAGGAAACTATCGAGGCGTCCTCCAAAATATCCGGACACCAGTCCAATCGATATTCCAATGGTTGCCTGCAAAATTGTGGCAAAAACACCAATCATTATGGATATACCGGTGCCATAAAGAATGGTGCTCAGCATATCCCTGCCCATCGCATCCGTCCCCAGAACGAAACGCTGATCTGCGCCGTTGCTGCCCACGGGAGGAAGCTCAGAATCCATGATGTCAAACTGAGTCTGATCCCAGGGATCATAGGGAGCCAGCACCGGAGCCAACAAAGAAGTAATAACGAAAAATGCGACCACAGCCGCACTCACCATGGCGGTGCGGTTATGGATGAAGCTATGATAGACCAGCGATTTGCGAAACCTCTGCCATGCGCTTGATCGAACTTCCAGAGTCTGGGCCGACATTATTAGCCCCTATTGCCCGGTTATCTTGACCATTGGATTAACCATACCGTAAATAATATCCACCACGGTGTTAGTGATCACAAATATCAAACCCACGATAATCAGATAGGCAACTATCAGGGGGGTATCAACACGGTTGATCGCTTCGAGAAACATAAAACCCATTCCGGGCCATTGAAACACCGTTTCGGTGAGAATCGTATAAGCGACCATAATACCCAGTTGCACACCACCAACAGTAATTACCGGTAATAGGGTGTTTTTGAAAGCATGAATCATCCATATCCGTCGCTTATGCAGGCCTTTTGCCCAGGCAAATTTAACGTATTCCGTCTCCAGCACTTCCATCATTTCCGAACGGATCATCCGCACAAAGAGCGGCAGAATAACCGAAGCCAGAGAAATACTTGGCAGTAACAGATGCTTCAATCCATCAAGGGTAAAAAGACTTGTTTTCCAGCGTCCGAGCAACATGACGGTGTCTCCTCGTCCATAGGAGGGCAACCAGCCAAGCTCGACGGCAAAAAGATAAATCAGAAAAATTGCGGTCAAAAAAACCGGCACGGATATGCCAACGATGCTGACTCCCATCGCCACCTTTGAAAACCAGTGGTGCGGACGAATAGCCGCAAACACGCCGACAGGAACAGAAAATAAAAGTATCCAGAACGTTGCGCCAATTACCAGATCTATGGTTGCCGGCAATTTGTCCATGATAACGTCCAGAGCAGGACGTTTGAAAAAATAGGAGGTTCCCAGATCCCCCTGAACCGCATTTTTGAGAAACCGCCCATACTGAACCATAAATGGATCATTCAGCCCCATCTCTTCTCTTAATTCATTCCGAATTTCTTCAGAGACTGACTGTCCCACCAACTCCCGCAAAGGATCGCCCAACTGATCCTGAATGGAAAAGCTCAACAAGCTGATCACCAACATGACTATTACAGCCTGACCCAATCGACGGACTAAAAACGCAAACATCAGAGTAATTTCATAAGTTTTCGAGGTTCACAAAAAAAGAAAGATGGGCCGAATCGACCCATCTTGTCTCTACTTGCTAACTAGGAACAGCCTATAATCCTAATCCATTACCAAATCACCAAGGTACGGAAAATTCATAACGTTCACTACCTTATCAATTTGAACCCCTGATTTTGCGGCCCATGCACGATCCTGCCAGTGTAATGGGACAAATGCTGCCTCATCGTGAAGAATTTGTTCAACCCGCTGTAGCATTTCTGCACGCTTGGCGATATCGGTTACTTTCGCACTGTCCAGAATCAATTGATCAACTTCAGCGTTGGAATAGTTGCCACTGTTGTATTGACCATATCCCGTCTCCTGGTCTGGAGTCATAGCAAGAAACTCAGTAAAGTTGGCAGAATCTTCGGTGTCCGAATGCCAGCCGATCATCATAAAATCCGCAGCACGTTCGTCAAACTTTGGCCAGTACTGGGCTTTGGGCATCGTGGTGAGATCAACCCGAATATTGATTTTAGCCAACATACCGGCTACAGCTTCAGCAATTTTAGCATCGTTAACATAACGATTATTAGGCGCCATCATGGTGGCATCAAAGCCATCAGCATAGCCAGCTTCAGCCATTAGCGCCTTGGCTTTTTCAAGGTCATAACGCGGCTTTAACGCATCATTGTAACCGAGATAACCTTTGGGGCTCTGCTGAGCCGCTGCGGTACCGAAGTCTTTCATGATTTTCTGAACAATACCCTCGTTGTTGACAGCATACACAATTGCCTGTCGGACTTTGACGTTTGCCAGTGCCTCGTTTCTCTTCTGATTCATCTGGAAAGTGATAATCCGAGTTCCACTCATTGTCACCAGATCTGTTCCGTCATTGCTATCGATTCGGGCGAGATCAGTAGGTGGAATGGGCGCAGCAAAATCGATATCACCGGAAAGAAGAGCAGCAACTCGAGTAGGATCTTCCTTGATTGGCGTAAAGACAATTTTACTTACGTTGCCCGGAGAATCAGCATCCCAGTAGTCAGAAAATCGATCAAAAACCACTTCTACACCCTGCTCTCTCGAGGCAACGGTAAAGGGCCCGGTGCAGGATATATTGGTGGATGCAAAAGAATCACCGTGCTTGACGATCTCTCCCTTATCACGACCCCGCTCATCATTTCCGGTATAAAACTCACTATCAAGCGGAAAAATATAGGTTGCCGTATGCTCTACCAGCGGATAAGGGCCATCTGTGATTAAATCTACGGTGTAATCGTCAATGATATTTGCAGCGGTAAAGTTAACAAAAATCCCCTTGAAATCTTCGCTGGCTTTGAGACGTTCGAAAGTAAACGCAACGTCCTTGGCGGTCATTTCACGTCCAGAGTGAAACTTAACTCCTTTGCGAAGATTGAATCGAACAGTGGTGTCATCGACACGCTCCCAGCTGCTGGCTACACGTCCATCAAAACCAAGCTCCTGATTCCATCGAATAAGCGGATCGCAAACCATGTGCGACAGTTGTAGAGTCCCACCGGATAGTTGCTCATGAATGTCCATAGAGACCGGGTCAGCATCGTAGGCCAATTTGAGGGTATTAGCCTGAAGCGGTAGAGAAAAAGCCAGAGCGGTGATTGCCCCAAGCTTGATTATCGTCTTATTCATATTAAATTCTCCAATTTTTAATGAACTATTTTGAAATACAGATGTGATTTTAATTCAGGGATGAGAGTAATTTTTATTCATCCATTTACATCAGACACAGCGACAAATCACAACACCGTTGGTCCATTTATTGTACACAATTAAACGGTTAATAATTAGTTTTATTAAGGAGTTCATTGAATTATTTCAGGGTTAACTGACTCAGTCGTAACGTTATCCTCCAAGAAATAATTCACCAACTTTAGGATTTTGCAACAAATCATCGCCTTTGCCTGCGATGGCAAGCTCACCGGAGACAAGAACATAACCAATATCGGCAAATTCTAGCCCTTTCTTTGCGTTCTGCTCAACCATGACAATGGTTTTGCCCTCGTTATGCTGAAGATCATGCAGAATTTCAAACACCATATCGATGAAGCGAGGCTCCAGGCCAATAGATGGTTCGTCTACCAACAATAGTTCAGGATTCATCACCAGAGCTCGAGAAATTTCCAGCAAGCGTCTCTCGCCACCGGAAAGCACCTTGGCCAGATGTTTTCGTCGTGCCGCCAGTCTCGGATACTTGTCAAATACCCGCTCTCCCGCTCTTTTAGCTTCCGCGGGTTGATCTTTCAGAAAACCACCCATCCACAGGTTTTCTTCGACGGTCATTCCCGGGAAAATTGATTTATCCTGAAGAATATAGGCAATACCCGCTTCGGACAGTTTCTGGTTTGGAGTGAGCGCCGTGACGTCCTTCTTATCTGCTCCACTTCCGATACTGATGTTGCCAGAAAAAATATTGGTGAACCCAAATATGGAATGCAGAATAGTAGATTTACCTGCGCCATTTGGGCCGATCAAACATAACGATTGCTCTTTTCCAACCCTGAGATTGAAATTATGGAGAATTTCCATTTTTCCATAACCGGCATTGAGGTTGTCTATAGATACGTGAGATTCACCGTTGGTCAAAGCGTCCAGATCAGCAACTGAAATGTCCTCAACCATTTCCGCAGCCCGACGAGTAACTTCCTCAACAGAAATAACCGCATCCACCGCACCAGAGCCATAGCCTGTGATACCTTTTGCTTTTTTATCTTCACTCATAATCAGAATTGCCTAATGGGCGCCCAGATACGCATCAATGACTCGCTGGTCGTTTTGTATGTCTTCGGGAGTACCTTCCGCAAGCATCTCACCATGGGCTAGACAATAAATTTTCTCTGCCATATTCATAATAACCCGCATATTATGCTCTATGACAAACAACGTGATTCCAAATTCACTGTTGGCACGTTTCAAACGATCAATAAGACCATTTATCAAAGTGGGGTTAATGCCTGCCGTAGGCTCGTCCAGCAGCAACGCCGCAGGTTCGTTCATCAAGGCCATGGCAAATTCCAGTAACTTTTGTTGCCCGAATGAGAGGGAACCCGCCGTGAGAAACCTTTTTTCATATAAACCAACAAACTCAAGCAGCCTGTCTGTTTTTTCGTAATCTCCTTCACCGTTGCGATTAAATGATTCTAGAAATTTCATTTTCCGGTGAGGTAGAGAAATAAGCATATTTTCCACACAGTTCATTGCGCCGTATATTCGGGTCTGTTGAAACGTTCTGATCAGACCCAGTCTCGCAATTTCCTGTACTGGCTTTTCTGAAATTTCCTGACCTTCAAATTTGATTGAACCAGAATCCACCGGATGATAGCCAACGATTGAATTAAATAGTGTTGTCTTTCCCGAGCCGTTGGGGCCAATGAGACCCGTTATCCCACCTTGCTTGACTGCCATGGACACATCCTTATTAGCAATGACACCTCCATAGGATTTACTGACACGGGTTACCTCAATAATCGAACTCATGAGTCTGCTCCGGCCTGAGCTCTGTTTTCAGCATCTGAATTAAACCATTCCGGTTTAGAACGCATCAGCCCACCCATAATTCCATCTTTGAAATACACGACGGTGATGACAATCAGCGCTCCCAACGCAACCCACTGCCAACCTAGCAGATAATTCCAGGTTACCTCCTTGAACACATGGAAAACAATGGCCCCGATAATCGGCCCCCACAGTGTTCCTTTTCCACCCAGCAAAACACAAACCACCATAAAAATACCGAGATTAATTGTCTGATACGCAGTTTCCAGAGGCTCAAAATGAATCAGCTGAAAAGCCGATATTCCTCCGACAACGCCTATAAAAAATGCCGACATTGACCAGGTAGTGAGTTTGTAACGCAAGGTATGAATACCCATTGCCTCTGCTTTTTCTTCGTCATCTCGAATAGCATTGATAGCGGCACCAAAGCGGGTGCTGTACAACCACTTGAGAAAAACAAACAACGAAACGCCGGTGACAGCGTAGAGAAAATAGAAGAATGTTTTACCCAGATCCAGATCATAGGGAAAGACCGGAAGTGAGATTCCCTGCCCACCACCAATCCACTCCCAGTTAGAGACCAGTTCGCCGGCGGCGATAGCGACACCCAATGTTCCAATAGCAAAGTAGGGGCCACGAAGACCGAAGGTAACAAACCCGATAAGGACCGCACAGATTGAACAAAACAGCCCTGCTCCGAGAATTCCTAAAAACACACCAAGAAAATACTGGGTATCGGTAAACTTATAAATACCACCGCCAAATGCGTTATTGTATTCCCCCACATCAAAAGGAATTGCAATGGTAATTACCGCGGCAACATACATCCCGGTGCCGTAAAAGAAAATATTACCCAGAGAGTTGTATCCCATCTGGCCGCCGGTCATATCCCAGGTCATAGCGACAATAATCATCAACCATAGTGTTGCCAGCTGAGTTGAAAAACTCGGAAATACAAACGGCGCAATAATTATTATCGCAACCAGTATTCCATAGAAGGATAGCTTTTTACTTTTCATTGGTCGTTCTATTACTCCAGGCTCTTGCGCACTTTGCGCTGTTGGACAAGCCTGAAAATCAGGACCATTAACAACAACATTACGGCAACTGCTTGCTGGTATCCAATGCCGAAAATATGGGCTCCATATTGTTCAAGAGCCCCGATTCCCAGACCCGCTGCAATAACGCCCGGTAGATTACCGAGTCCGGCGGCCGTGACAATGACGAATGCGCGGATAGAATGCGTAATTCCGTAAAAAGGCTGGATGATCCAGACCATAACGATAATCGCACCTGCTGCACCACATATTGCGGAATTCAGGGAAAACGTGAATGCATACACTTTCTCTGTGTTAATCCCAAGCACTCTTGCCGCTCTGGCATCCTGCGAAGTCGCACGAATGGCTTGCCCCATCCGACTCGACTTCATAAAGATGATTACCGCCGCAGCCAATGCGGTGGCCATCAAAACGCCTATCAGTTTAGCAACAGGGATATCGATAAACCCGTCAAAGAAATAAAATGAGTCATACCCCAGATCAATACTCTGGGTATCAGAACCAAACATCAAGTTAAGAATCTGGGCCATCATAATGGCGATACCAAAGGTCGCGAGCAAAGATGTAAAAAGATCACGCTCTATAACCCGAGAAATAACCAGCTTATAGATCAACCAACCGACGCCCCACATGATGACGAATGCAAGAGGAACACCCAGCAAAGGAGGCAGACCCTGTTTAGCAAACCACCAGGCAACGTAACCACCGGCGATAACAAAGTCTCCCTGAGCAAGATTCTTAACATTCATCACGCCCCAGACCAGAGCCAGCCCATAAGCGGCCAGCGCAAACAAGGCACCGATCATTATGCCATCAATCACTATTTTGAGATTAACGACAGGAAATTCAAACAGCAAAGAAATGTTGGATAAGATTTGATCCATAACTTTATTGAGACAAAAAGTCAGACGGGGAAACGCATATTAGCGGTTTTCACGACTTCAGAGGAAATAAAAAAACCGGATGCCGTTACAGCATCCGGTTTTCATTCAAAACAACTAGTTGCGAGGCCAGTTTATAGGATGCGAAGCAAACGCAGATGGAGCTACCACGTTATATTTCCCATCCTGAATCTGACGAAGTACCATTGGCTTGGCAATATTATTGCCTGCTTCAGAGAACTTGATCTGACCATAGAAGGTAGCAAGATCGGTCATTGCAATTGCATCACGCACAGCTTCTTTATCGAGACTGTCGGCACGCTCAAAGGCGTCCTTGAACACATATACTGCAGCAGAAGCCTGAGCGGTCTGGTATGGCACAGTCTTTTCCGCATATTCCGGGAAAGCGGCCTTGAAGCCCGCGTCATATTCTGCAGAGGTTCCAAAAATCGGGTCGCTATAAGTCAATGTTTCCGCCCATTGGGTAGAACACAGAATGTCATTCGCAGCTGCGCCAAAATTGCCGACGACATCTGCCGCCTCACAATGGGTCATTGCAATCATAGGAACTGATATATTCTGCTCTTCAATCTGACGAACTGCCGTTGCTGCCCCTTTGGAGTGGCCGCTGACAATAAGGAGGTCTGGCTTGAGCAGTTTCACCTTGGTCAGAATTGCGCTCATGTCAGACAAATCTCTCGGCAACTGTTCATCGATAACAATTTTCATGCCCAGTTTGCCTGCATCTTCAAGAACACCTGCACGAATATCCAGTGAAAAAGGATCGTTCTCAACCGCTACTGCCACTTTTACATCTGACGGTGATTTGCCAGATTCGGTGGCTTTCTCACCCGCCAGAGCAACAGCAGAGGCGAGATACTGTTCTGAGGTCGAAAGTACCGCGAATAAGTACTTGTATCCTTTGTTAAACAGGGAACGTGA
>JAIBDK010000449.1 GCA_024679435.1 Gammaproteobacteria bacterium
ATACGGTATGCCCCTTGAAAGAAACGGCAAACCGACTGTTATGGCGTTCTTCCAGCTCAGCACCTAGATCCACCAGCACATGCTGCACGTCCTTAAGGGAAATATTGGCACTAACTGGATGGGCAAAAAGAGAGTGCAGTACTTTTCGATGTTTATGGTTCATCAATAACATTCCAATAATTTGATTCAGTAAACCGTCATTAAAACACATTGAAAAAGGCAGAAGTTGAGTAGAATCAAAAAAGAATTTTTTAAGAAAAAATTTACGAATACCTGAAGGCCGTTTTTCTGCACCACATTAACTGTCCTTATATCTCTCGACAAAGCGTTTTAGTATGGCGTTGGCATAAGGTGTTTCTTCTGTGCTAACCGCCAAAATCAGCTCTTCCATCCGGTCACTGTTGAAATAACCATGATTACGATAGGTATTAATTCTTGTCTGAAATCCGTCTGCATCTCCTTCGGGATGAAACTGAGTTGCATAGACATTATTTCCACATCGGAACATCTGCACCGCACAGGCGCCGCCGCGTATTAGCAATACTGCCCCCGGAGGGATCTGATCGCAAGCTTCCTTATGTCCCAGCAACACCCGAATTTTATCCGGAAACCCCGCCAAAATAGGATCCTGTTTGCCTTCTTCAGTCAACTGAACGGTCGCCCCACCAACGGGTTCTGAATACTTCCCCGTTATTTCTGCACCAAGATAGTGGCCGAGCAAACCATTCCCTGAACAGGCCCCCAGGAAAGGAAAATCACGAGGCACAACTTCATCGAAAAATAATCGAAAGCTGTTCTCTATATCCTTTTGAATAGTTGTCTTAGCGTTATCCGGAGTGGAGATATCGAACGGACTCCCACCCACTATTACTGCGCAATAATTATCCAACTTCAAAGGCGGAATACCGGTTTTTTCGATCCGAATTCTGTGAACATCGGACTCATTCAAATTTCCATATTTAAGGATGGCTTTAAACTCGCCATCGGAAGTTTCATCCTCCGGCCGCAATTGCAGGATTAAAACGGGCTTGCCGGTTGTCATTGTCAGAGGCGGATATTTTGGATTGGTTTGACGGATGAAAATACAGGAAAGCAAAGTGGGTTACCAGCCCCTATGTCCCATCCAGTATTTCATGGCTAAGGGATGGACTGATAATGATAAAATTATCGAACAATCGAATCCAAAAATTAATGCCATGAATAAACTATCTAGCAAAACACCAAGCTTTACCATCGGAGTCGAAGAAGAATATATGCTTGTTCACCCTGAATCCGGCAATTTGGTGCGAAAAGTACCCAGATCTCTTATGCCCGCAATGAAGCGCAAGCTAGGAAAATCAGTTTCTCCAGAATTCCTCCAATCCCAGGTTGAAATTGGAACACCTGTCTGCAAAAATGTTCGGGAAGCACGACAGCAACTCATTGAACTACGTTCTTCCGTTTCAGATATAGCCCAGCAACATGACATGGCGATTATTGCCGCTTCAACCCATCCATTTGCTAACCCACAAGAACAACATATTACCCACAAACCAAGATACGTCAATCTTGCGCGGGACTTGCAAGCCGTAGTGCGACGGCTCCTGATCAGCGGCATGCATGTCCATGTGGGGATCGACGATGATGACCTCAGAATTGATTTAATGAATCAGGCCAGCTATATATTGCCGCACCTTTTGGCTCTGAGCACGTCTTCCCCCTTCTGGCATGGTATGGATACAGGTTTGAAATCTTATAGAATGTCAGTCTGGGATGAAATGCCAAGAACGGGACTTCCCCATACGTTTGAGACATTTTCCGAGTATCAAAGACATGTTGATATATTGGTAACTGCTGGCGTCATTGAAGATGCCACCAAAGTCTGGTGGGACATACGTCCAAGCGCGCGCTTCCCGACCCTGGAAATGCGCATATCAGATTTGTGCACAAGCGTTAAGGATGCGGTCTGTATCGCCGCTTTGTTTCAGTGCTGGTTGCGAATGCTGTATCGGCTTCGTTTGTCCAATATGCGATGGCGCCAATACTCCAACTGGTTAATTGGGGAAAATCGCTGGCGCGCACATCGCTATGGGACGGACAATGGTCTTATTGATTTC
>JAIBDK010000388.1 GCA_024679435.1 Gammaproteobacteria bacterium
ATCACCTCCTGAACATCGGCTATAAAACTTCTGCCGGCAAAATCATCGGTTACTCCTACCTGCTTGAAGAAGATACCCCAACAGAGAAAAGTTTCGATACGTATGGTATACGGTTCGAAGGTGCCCGGCCCTCAGCAAAAATACCCTACCATTACGTCCTCGAGTATGCCACTCAGAACAATTCGGAGATCGGCAATCCTGATTTTGAGGCCGACTACTATCTCCTCAGTGGCGGTATTGAATATGCAGGAGTCACTACAATTCTGGGTTACGAAGTGCTGGGATCGGACGATGGCAACTTCGGGTTTTCCACCCCTCTTGCAACATTACATAAATTTAACGGCTGGGCGGACCGGTTCCTGACCACCCCCGACGAGGGATTGGTTGACCTGTCAATTAGCGTCAGCGGGAAGCTTTGGAAAGGTAAGTGGTCGTTGGCTTACCACGATTTCGAAGCAGAAAAAGCCAGCGCCGAAGTGAATGACCTGGGGAATGAAATCGACGCATCCTACGATATGACTTTCAACCAGCACTTTTCCGCTGGAATCAAGTACGCCGACTACTCAGCCGGCGACATTGACATGGATACGAGGAAATACTGGTTGTGGGTAAGTGCCAGTTTTTAATCCTGTCACAACTCGCCCCCCTCAGGCTGCGACCTTTACCTCAATTGCAACCATAGATCCGTCAGGATTCTTCCTGACAGTCGCATTGCGGGGTTGAGCACCATGGATAAAGGTGTGCCAGCTTAGAAATGAATTTTTGCGATTGAAGCCGCGCTGTTGATATAAAAAATCAATTATGTATCGTTGCGGATATATACCTGTTGCCAGGATGCCTTCAATAACACACTATCGTTTTTGTTAATTCATGTTAAATTTGACATGACAACAAATATTAACGGCTTATTCCAATGAACCTGAGTAAAAAGACTCTGTTGCTGCCGATTGTGGGTGTGATTTTTTCCATTCAAAATGGCTTCGCTAATTCAGAAGACAATATCGCGCAGCAACTGGCAAATCCAGTTGCATCACTGATCAGCGTTCCGATTCAAGCCAACTATGATCAGGATATTGGACCTAATGAAGAAGGATCGATCTGGCGCATAAACATTCAGCCTGTTATTCCATTCTCTCTGAACGAAGAATGGAATCTGATATCACGAACAATCCTGCCGATAGTTAACCAGAATGATATCCCTGAGCAGGGCATGGGTGAGTCCGGCCTTGGCGACACCGTCCAGAGCTTGTTTTTCTCACCAAAGAATCCAACCGAATCCGGGTGGATCATGGGCGCCGGCCCAGTATTATTGTTACCTACCGGCACCGATGACGCTCTGAGCGGAGAAAAATGGGGACTCGGGCCAACCGCAGTTGCGCTTAAACAGAAGGGACCATGGACTGTTGGAGGATTGTTTAATCATATCTGGTCAGTGGCAGGAGACGATGATGAAGCGGACGTCAATGCAACTTTTCTACAACCATTCGTCAGCTACATCACCCCGACAAAAACAACGCTATCGGTAAATATGGAATCCACCTATGACTGGCAATCCGAACAATGGTCGGTGCCGGTAAACTTGGTTGCACAGCAACTCTTAAGGGCAGGAAACCAGCTTTATCAAGTAGGTGTTGGTGCACGCTACTGGCTAGATTCACCCGATAATGGGCCTGAGGGTTGGGGCTACCGAATACAGCTTACTTTATTATTCCCGAACTAACACACTGCCACACTGCAGTCCGTCAATGCAATCAGGTATTGGTCTGGTATATTCAGAGACTCCATGGCGAGTACTTAAAGATCTATTTTGGGATACTTGCGTTCATCTACCCCATTTTTCTTAAAACGACTCGCCCATAACTCCTCTGTGCGAATATTTATCAGCTTGTATAGTGTCCGAATGTCGGGCAACCGCCTGTTACGACAATATGTTGTCAAAAAATTTAGCCTGGCGGCAATATCTGTCTCGATAAAACCATTAAGGCGAGCCAAATCGTCTATCCATTGGTCCTTCGGTAAATGCTCAAAATCTTTAATCTTGTCGACATCAACAAAAACAAAACGATAATCTACTGACGCAGTTTGGCGGCCAGATACGATCGGTTTAACCAGAACATTGCCGGCATGGAGATCCCCATAGTAAATGCCTCTATCGTGCATTCTGGCGACCTCGTTTGCCAGTTTCCGCGCACAACTAATCGGATCTGCGATATCACAGGAATTGCGCAAACTCACATAATCATCATAGTAGTTAAACACAAGATAACTTTCCATCCACCAGCCAAAAATTCGTCGCTCCGCGTAGGCCAGAACTTTTGGTACCGGTATGCCTTTGCAAGCCAAGCGGGAAATATTATGACATTCGGTTTTTGCTCTGTTGGTCTGAAACAGATAGGTTAAACGGTTTCGAACGTTTCTTCGATAGTATTGCTTGGCGAAATATAGGCATTGCTTCACATCTTCTATCCAGGATTGATGTCCTTTGCGCCTCTGCACTAATTGAGCTTTACTTTGCCCGATTCCGCGGGAAAGCGCATCAAAGAGTTCTGCTAATTACTATTTTTAAAAGAAAGTTTAATGCCCATGGTGATCCGATCGGGACATGAATACATGACTGAAACCTCTCAATAGACATTAATAATCGGAACCAAGTACGGTTTCGATTATTAACAAAATATTAGGAGTTTACACAATGAATCACATCAGTCCGCCACGGATTTACCACATCGATTGGTTAACCTTCCGTTATTAATAAAGGGAGAAACTACTGTGTCAAATCGATCTTCGCTCATACTTGCAATCGGATTGGTC
>JAIBDK010000420.1 GCA_024679435.1 Gammaproteobacteria bacterium
AAACGGGCATTTTGTAATTCCGGCTCCATGGCACGAATATCATTCGGCCCAAGTTCCTGCACTTCAACTCCTCTTTTTGCCTTAACCGTCCATTCCAGTCGGTCGTTCTCAAAACTTTCGCGGGTCTTATAGACCGTGAGCGCTCCTTTCTCAGTGAATAGATCTTGCAAACCAGTTCTGCTTATCAGTTCTCTCGAATCCCTTTTACTGGGCTCAAGCAGACTGGAAAGAGCACCTGAAAGTCGTTCAACATGATGCGCACTGCTGACCTTCTGGAAATACACCAGCCAGGAAAATAAAGAAGGGAAATGTCCCGGTCGAATAAATAATGGACCACAGGGGTCAAACAGCCAGCCCGGAACCTTCCACAATACACCCGGAGCCGCCATGGGCATTACATCCGTAAAACCAAATCCACCCGCATTCCCGCGAGAGGTCATGCTGCCTGGGGTTTCTGAATCATAAAGAGTAACCTGATAACCCCTATCCTGCAGGGCGATTCCACAGCAGATGCCAACAATTCCAGCGCCAATTACCGAGCACTCTTTCTTTTGATCCATCTCTCAAACAGTTTTTTTGAGTAGCTGGAAAATAGAAGATTTATAAATCTGCAATTGCGACTTCAAGAGCAGCGATTTCATTTGTCGTCAAAGGCTGAACAGGGCGGCGACAGTCTCTCAGATCATGGCCCAGACTATTGCCCAATGCTTTCACGGCGGGGTTAAAGGGATTGTTCCAAATGAAATCGTTGACGGCATATATTCGTTGCCATAGTGCCAGGGCTTCGTCCAAACGGCCATTGCTGACTGCTTCAAACACTGTGACTGCCTGTTTGGGAATGGCGTTGGAAGTTCCCCAGAAACATCCCGATGCGCCGGCCATTAAACCATACAACATCAACGGATCTGCGCCATTAAACACCCTTATCCCGGCCTTGATCAATTGTTGAAGGCGAATAAAATCACCCGTACTGTCTTTGAGATACTCGATATTATCAACAGCCATGAGTCGTTTCACAAACTCTGGCTCAAGATCGATTCCAGAGTGAACAGGAATGTTGTAAGCCATAATTTCGGTACTGACCGCACTGGCTACTTTTTCATAATGCTCAAAAGTCCCCTCAAGCGTTGGACCCTCAAAATAAGGCGGAAGCACCAGCAGGCAATCTGCGCCGACACCTTCGGCATGTTTCGCATACTCGATGGTTTCTTCGGTCATCACGGCTGAAGCATGCACGATAAGCTTTGCCCTGCCGTCGACATGCTTTGCCACATGTTCTGTCAAAGATCGACGTTCATCAGCAGTCAGAAACGAAAACTCTCCGGTTCCGCCACAAACACATATAATATGCACACCCGCTTCGAGCAAGGTGTCGAGATGTCGACACTGCGCTACCTGGTCGATTTTGCCGCCATCTTCGGCGAAAACGGTGCAAACAGGAGTACATACGCCCTTTAGCTGACCTTTAGATTGTGACATTTTGTATTCCGGTATATTTTTTCAGGATGATATCATCACCTCCCGCGCGGCATCTATGAAAATTCGATTGAAAGGTCGCTGCGGGTGGTACTTTTAAAGTTAAACCGATATCATTAGACTTCGTCTATTTCTCACCGATTCAAGCACCGGGAGCTTCTAAAAACGGGTCATTGCCTGACACTTTAGATACGCTATGGAACATTCCAACAAGAAGACTGCTGTCATTATTGGTGCCGGCCCGGCGGGTCTGACCGCAGCTCTGGAATTGTTGCGCCATACCGACATTCAACCCATCGTTATTGAGGCCACAAATCTTAATGGTGGTATATCTGCAACTATCGAGTACAAAGGCAATCGGATCGACATTGGCGGTCATCGGTTTTTCTCAAAATCGGACAGAGTGATGGACTGGTGGCTGGACATTCTCCCGGTTGACGAAAAAGCATTCAGAAATGAGTCTGAAATCCAGATTTCGTATCACAACAAACATCGCTCCCTCAAGGCCGACAAGCATGCTCATCAGAATCGCAACGAGGATGAAGTAATGTTGGTTCGAAATCGGACTTCCCGAATTTTATCCGGCGGAAAATTTTATGATTACCCGCTATCTCTGAGTATGCAGACCATCAACAATCTTGGTCTCTTTAGAATGGCAAAGATTGGTGGCAGCTATATAAGAGCAAAGCTTTTCCCTATCAAACAAGAAGATAATCTTGAACAGTTTTTCATAAACCGGTTTGGTCGCGAGCTTTATGCGACTTTTTTCAGGGACTATACCGAAAAGGTCTGGGGTGTTCCATGCACCGAAATTACTTCCGAATGGGGAGCACCACGAATTAAGGGCTTGTCTATCACCAAAGCAGTCACCCACGCATTTAAACAGATGCTCACCTCTCCGCGAGGCATCAACCAGAAGCAGACCGAAACCTCATTAATCGAACATTTTTTGTATCCAAAACTGGGCCCAGGGCAGATGTGGGACTGTGTTGCCA
>JAIBDK010000340.1 GCA_024679435.1 Gammaproteobacteria bacterium
AGAAAATTTTTTAATAGTTGCAAGCCAGCATGCTGGCTTTTTTCAGGATGAAACTGCGTTGCGAATAGATTGCTTATGCCGGCTGCCGCAGTAAAAGTATTACCATATTCACACTCTCCCATTACCTGATCCGGGTTTTCTGTTTCAGCGAAATAACTGTGAACAAAATAAAAGCGCTCACCATTTTCAATGCCATTCCATAAAGGATGCCGATTTTTGATGTAAACCTGATTCCAGCCCATATGCGGAATTTTTAACCGGACATTGGCATCATCAGCATTGCTGGCTACCTCGTATTGATGTGCCGGATGGGTGCTGAAATGCTGAACCTGGCCTTTTAGAACGCCAAGCCCCTGAATTCCGCCATTTTCCTCGCTCGAATCATAAAGCGCCTGGAGGCCCAGGCAAATTCCAAGCACCGGCCCGAACTTCAACCGCTCTGCAACGGCATCCATCAAATCCTTATTGCGGGTCAGTTGCCCGAACCAGGTTCCTATGGCACCCTGACCCGGAAGAACAAGATGACCGGCATTTCTAATCTCTTCAGGATTCGCTGAAACAGTCACCCGGGCATCCCGTTCAACAAAAGAAAACGCTTTGCTTACCGATCGGAGATTTCCTGTTCCCAGATCAACAATTATGACATTGGACTTAGACATTGAAATAAAAGTTAGGCCTTCTTATGACTTGAATGACTCTCCCTAAAGCATGCCTTTGGTGGAGGGAATCCCGGACATTCTGTCATCTCGGGCAACGGCGCTGCGCATTGCCCGGCCAAAAGCTTTGAAAAGCGTCTCCACGATATGGTGGGAATTCTCTCCGCGAAGAGAATCCATATGCAGTGTCGCCAGCGCATGATTACAGAACCCCTGGAAAAATTCGTGGACAAGGGCGGTGGAAAAATTGCCGATATTACGATCAGGATAAGAAACATGCTTGACCAGTAACGGCCTGCCAGAAAAATCAATAACAACCCGGCTTAATGCTTCATCCAGAGGAACATAAGCGTGACCATATCGACTTATACCGGATTTGTCCCCCAGGGCCTGACCGACCGCCTGGCCAATGGTGATGCCTATATCTTCTACGGTGTGATGATCATCGATATGGAGATCACCTTTAGCATGCACCTCCAGATCAATGACTCCATGGCGCGCAATCTGTTCCAGCATATGTTCCAGGAAAGGAACACCCGTATCAAATCTGGATTTTCCGGTTCCATCAAGATTGAGTTTAACCTCGATTTGAGTTTCACGGGTATTTCGAGTGACTTGGGCAATTCGTTCAGTCATGGTAGAGTCAGGGCTTAGCTAATAGCTATGAATGTGGGAGTTGTTCTAAATTAGGTAATAATTTAAGGAAATCTCAGTTAGTTTTTTTACAGTGGCATTTAAAATGTCGCCGGTTTGACGATGATACCGAATTAAATTCGGCAAATTTATCAATCAAAACTGTAATTATATCTATCTGGCTGGTATCAATGTTGATGTAATAATAATAAACCACTATTCTAATGATTATTGATAAGACATTACTACCATTGATTCGATTAAAACATCGATCAATCACTTGATTTCATCTAATCCAAGCCTAAAAGCAGTGAATCGTATTACCAAGATCTGTGTTTCTGATGTTGCTTTGCGTTTTTCAGCATTATGAGGTTGTCTTCACAGGGTTTGATTTTACGCCAATCTTGCTGGTTTGGTAGCGAACTGCATGACTGAAAAAATGTTCAACCTGAAAGTAATAAAGCTATAATCTGTGCAACTCAGATAAATTACAAACACTATAAGGGGTTAACTCTGATGCAAAATAGCCAATCGAAATTGTTTAAAAAGTTCGTCTCGATTTGCTTTGTGGCACTCTTACCACTTTGTGGGGCCATTGCTCAATCTGAAACGGGGCAATCCGCAACGGACCAGTCCGCAACAGATTTGAAACAAGGTCACCCAGACCGGTATGTTGTTCAGGAAGGCGATACACTTTGGGACATCGCAAACAAATTTCTCAATGACCCCTGGCGCTGGCCTCTCATCTGGCGAGAAAATAGTACTATCAAAAATCCGCATCTAATTTTTCCTGGTGACTTACTGGTAGTTACCAGTGACCATATGATCAAAGCGGTACGACTGGAACCAAAAATTCATGTCCAAAAGCTGGAAAGAGCGATAACCACCATTCCACCTCATATCATCCAACCTTTCCTGACTTCTGCGCTAATCGTAGAGCCCGGAGAACTGGAAGAAGCCGGGCACGTTCTTTCCGGCGTCGAGGACAATGAACTAGTGCTTGGAAAATACATGAAGTTCTACGCTCGCGGACTTTCTGACACCACTGCAAAAGAGTATCGTCTGTTTAGAATCGGCAAGAGTTTGAGTGATCCAGAATCCGGAGAATTACTTGGAATTGAAGGCATCCATCTGGGTGATGCGCGAATGATGAAACCCGGTGAGGACGTGTCAAAACTGCAAATCTTCAGTGCCAATCAGGAAGTTAGACCTACCGACAGGCTGCTGCCCATCCATGATGAAGCACCGCTTCCCTACTACCAGCCTCATTCCCCAAATAAACCAATCGGCGGCTGGATTCTGCTGGCACCTCAGGGCGTCGACGAGGTCGGCAAATACGATGTGGTCATTATTTCCGGTGGATCTCGCGAAGGACTTGAAGAGGGCCATGTGCTAAAAGCCATGCTCCATCGCGGCACCAGAAAAGATCCCGTTACCGGAGAAGAGTATGATGTCCCCGAAGAAGTATCCGGGCTGATGATGGTTTTCCAGGTTTTCGATAAACTAAGTTACGCACTGATTCTGGAGTCTACCCGCGCAATTGCTATAGGGGATCGCTACGCATCTCCTTAAAACCACATATCAGGATTCACTGACAACCCCAATCTAGAATTGGGTGTGTTCACCTGCTGCGAACGCGCTGGAGCGTAAACCAAACCTCGCAGGAACCTGACAACACCAACAAGACAGGAGGTCTTTATGCTATTGGAATGGCTCGAACTGGTTCGACTGCCTGGGATTTCAACCGCCCAGAAACGGGCATTGATCAAACATTACCAGACGCCCGGCAAACTGCTGAATGCATCTGTCCAATCTCTGGAGAAATTCAAAACTTTTCCAGGCTCTAAAAAACGACTGATCAATCGGTCCTGCAAAAAACAGGCGGCCGAAGACTTTCAAACTCTGGAAAAGATCTCTTCAAGAGGCTTGCTCTGCGGTTTTATTCCGTTCAACCACCCAGAATTTCCTTATCTGTTAAATCAAATACCAGCACCCCCTCTGGGAATATTTCACATCGGAGACCACAAATTACTCGATACAGATCAGATAGCCATTGTCGGCAGCAGAAACGCCAGCCCCGCGG
>JAIBDK010000352.1 GCA_024679435.1 Gammaproteobacteria bacterium
CCAGTAAAAACTACCCTGGGTAACCTTAAGAATTTCTGCTAATCGGGCTATTCGCAATGCCTTGATACCTTTGGAAACCAAAATCCTCAGGGCCACAGACAGCCAGTCAAATCGTTCCAGTTGAATGTGGTCAGAGGTGAAAGTGCGCTGTTCCGTGATCTTTCTTAATAAAATCTGGTTTGTCATACTGAATCCATACGGTTGCGTATGTTTAGACGTCTATGACTGTATTTCAAAAGCGATAAAAAAGAAAGTTTATGCCATACTCATGATTCTGAATAAACGCTCCCTTGTTATTTATTTGTTGGTCTGGAATTTAGACTGATCAATATATTTAGAGCTTTCAAACAGACATTACATAAGTAGATACTGCAAGGAAAGTACCCATGAAATCTATTTCGTCGCTGCCGATAAACGATACTACCAATGGTTGGAGCGGGATTCTTGATAAGTGGCAGCCGAAAGCTGCACTTGAAAAAGACATCAGTGCAGATTGGTTGGTAGTCGGTTCTGGATTCGCTGGCCTTTCTGCGGCAAGACGGCTCGGGGAAATTAGACCGAATGATAAAATTGTCATCGTTGAAGCCCATGAAGTAGGAGAAGGTGCGTCTGGACGTAATTCGGGTTTTGCCATCGATCTGCCTCATAATGTTGGCAGTTCCATGGAGGAACTGGAAGGCTCCCATCGATTTATGGCGCTGGCCCGGGCGGCTATTGACTATCATGAGCTACAGATTGACCAACATGGTATTCAATGTGACTGGAGCCAGACCGGTAAGTATCACGCCGCGGTAAGTGCTCAGGGCGTCAATGAGGTGCTGATTCCGTTTGCAAGGGAACTTGATGCACTGGGTCAGCCTTATCAGTGGATAGAAAGAAACGAGCTGGAAAAGCGAATCGGCACAAGCCATTTTGCTGCCGCGGTGCATACGCCGGGGTGTCGGTTAATGAATCCTGCCGCTTTGGTTAGAGGCCTGGCCGAAACTCTTCCTGAAAATGTTAAACTTTACGAGCGTACTGCGGTAGTGGCCATGGACAGTCAGCCGCAGGGAATCAAAGTTAAGACACAATCCGGCTCTGTCTTCGCCCCAAAAATGATTCTGTGCGTGAATGGTTTTGCCGACCGATTTGGTTTTTTCAGTCGCCGACTTTTAAATTTTGCCGCCAATTCCAGCCTGTCTCGACCACTCACTAAAGACGAGCGCAAAGTTCTGGATTGCAAAACCAGCTGGGGGTTGACACCGGCCAATGCCTTTTCGGGAACCACGATGCGTTACACTGATGACCATCGTCTGTTGATCAGAAATAATATCTATTTTAACCCGGCCATGCGCGAATCTCAGCAACATAGAGACCGCATCCAACGCACTCATAAAAAAATTCTTGATCAACGCTTCCCGGGCATCCCCGAAGTCGATCTCGAATTTACCTGGACCGGTTATATCTGTCTTTCAGAGAACGGCTCGCCTGGATTTGGCAAGGTAGCGGACAATGTTTATGCAGCGGTGTGTCAGAACGCCGTCGGTGTAACCAAAGGGACAATAGGAGGTATGTTGGCTGCAGACCTGGCCTGCAAGCAGGATAACGAACTCATTGGCTACATGGAAAGTCTCGGACAGCCCAGCAAGGTACCACCAAGACCGTTCCTTGATGTGGGCGTTCGGTCAAAGTTTGCCTGGGAGTTATGGAAAGCAAGAAACGAAGCTTGAGATAAAGATTCGTCATTTTTCAGGCGGGTTTGCTTGTGTCCAAGTTTTAAAAGGGATATGTTCAGTTTTTAGTTGAATATAAACGAACAAGAATACAAGTAATAATTATGAAAGACGCGATTCAGGTAAACGGACAGAGACTTTGGGACAGCATCATGACCATGGCCCAAATCGGCCCGGGCGACAAGGGCGGATCAAGGAGGCTTGCACTCACTGATGATGACAAAGAGGGTCGAAATTTGTTTGTTAAGTGGTGTAAGGACGCAGGTTGCACGATTGCCATAGATGATTTGGGAAACATCTTTGCTCGTCGCCCTGGAAAAAACAAGAATCTCGCACCGGTGTGTTCCGGCAGTCATCTGGATACTCAGCCTCATGGCGGCAAGTTTGATGGGATTTATGGTGTGCTTGCTGCGCTGGAAGTTGTCAGAACGCTAAACGACAACAATATCGAAACCGAAGCCCCCATAGAGGTGATCAACTGGACTAATGAAGAAGGTTCAAGATTTGCGCCGGCGATGGTGTCATCCGGCGTCTTTGCCGGACTTTTTGATAAAGAGTTTGCCTATTCCCGGACCGACAGTGATGGCCATACCTTGAAAGCAGAGTTGGAAAGAACGGGGTATCTAGGCGATGAAATTTGTGGAGATCACCCCATGACAGCGTTATTCGAAGCCCATATCGAGCAGGGCCCGGTCCTCGAAAACAGTGGTGATCAAATCGGAGTGGTTATTGGGGGACAGGGGCAGAAATGGTTTGACGTTCGCGTAAAAGGGCAGGACTCCCACGCCGGCTCAACGCCGATGAACGGCCGCCGCGATGCACTGGTTGCATCTGCTGTCCTGATTCAGTCTGTTCAGCAAATTGCGCTTAAACACGCACCCTATGGTGTTGGCACCGTGGGTGAGATGAAAGTGCAGCCAAATTCAAGAAACACCATCCCCGGTGAAATATTTTTTACCGTGGATATTCGCAATCCAGATCAGGAAAATCTGGATTTAATGGCCGAAGACTTAAATCAAATTATTGATTCGGTTCGAGAAAAGCATCATGTCATAATCGAATGTGATGAAATTTGGAACAAACCTCCGGTAAAATTCAACGCCGAGTGCATTGCTGCAGTCACCGAAGGAGCCCGCCAAAACGGATATAAATATCAGCAAATCGTATCCGGTGCCGGTCATGATGCCTGTCAGGTATGTGAGATTGTTCCAACCTCGATGATTTTTGTTCCCTGCGAAGGGGGGCTGAGTCATAACGAAGAGGAGAATGCGACGCCTGACGATTTGGAAGCGGGTTGTAATGTGTTGCTGTGTGCCATGTTGCGTATTGCCGGGTAGGGTCGCATCGTATCACTTCTGCTAGTCAATATAGGTGTGGTGTGTCTCGGGAGTTCGTAGGAATATTCCATTGACCCTGGTTTATTTTCGGAGTTACTATGGAGTTACTATAGTGACGCTGTAGTTTAGTGTGTCGGTTGATTACTTTAACAATATCCTGCAACGCAGGGTGCAGGAGAGGTCTTATGAATTATATCAAGCTAGTAAAAAATGCTATTGGCGGTTCAGTTTTA
>JAIBDK010000454.1 GCA_024679435.1 Gammaproteobacteria bacterium
CCGTAGGGAGCGGATTTATCGGCGCTCTGGAGAAGTCTGAATTCACTACTGTTGATGCAATATCTGTTCAGCGCCAACTGGCTAGTTTTGTCGCCGGAAATGCGAAGGGACTGGCAATGGAGGTGTCATCCCATGGACTTGATCAGGGAAGGGTAAATGGTATTGCGTTCAAAACCGGGGTGTTTACAAATCTCACGCAGGACCATCTCGACTATCACCAGTCCATGGAGAAATATGCGGCGGCCAAACAAAAGCTGTTTGAGTTTGATTCCCTCGAGAATGCTGTAATCAACGTTGACGATGAATTTGGTCGGAGCCTTGAGAAATTATGTCGTCAGCCAGAACGAAACATTAAATGTTTTACCTACGGGCTAAATTGCGGAGAGCTACGCCCGGAAAATCTTATGATTTCTGGTCAGGGATTTTCGTTTGATCTTGTTCTTCAGGGTAAAGAGGTAAAGATAGACTCTGATCTTCTTGGAGAAGTTAATGTCTATAATTTGCTGGCCACTATTGCGGTTTTAGATAGCGCTGGGATTTCGGTGGATAAAATAGTATCCGTTGTTCCTTTGCTTGCCGCACCTCCCGGCAGAATGGAGGTGTTTGGAAAACTAGAGCATCAGCCGTCAGTTGTTGTCGATTTTGCTCATACGCCGGATGCGTTGGAGCGCGCTCTGGTTTCTCTGAGGAAGCTTTGTCGAGGTAAGCTGGTGGTTGTATTTGGTTGCGGTGGAGATCGGGACAAAGGCAAGCGTCCACAAATGGGTTTGATCGCTGAAACGTTTGGTGATCAGGTTTTCATAACTGATGATAACCCCCGGACAGAATCCCCGGAGCAGATAATAGAAGAGATCAGGGCGGGAATGAACGGCTCGGCGACAGTTATTCATGATCGCAGGGAGGCTGTTCGACAGGCGATCGCGCTATGTTCGAGTGACGACATGGTATTGGTTGCGGGTAAGGGGCACGAGGACACCCAGTCAATAATGGGCCAGGATTTTGCCTTGTCTGATAGAGCTTTCGTGCCTCAGTTGCTGGAGGCAGAGAAATGATGTCCTTGTCCAGAGCTTCGAGAAGCGTAAACGGGCGTCTTCATGGTCCTGATAGCCAGTTTACTTCGGTAACTATAGATTCCCGCCAAGTTAAACACGGTGGTCTTTTTGTTGCCATAGTTGGTGAGCGGAATAATGGTCATCAATATCTTTCTCAGGCCAAAGAACAGGGTGCCGCAGGTGCAATGGTTTCGGAATTTTCAAAGCAGAATCTGGCAGATAAAGAGGGCACTCGCTGTCTTTCCCAAATCGAGGTCGAAGATACAACCGTTGCTCTAGGTCAACTGGCCGCCGAGTGGCGTTCGGGACTTGATTTGCCCGTGGTGGCGATCACTGGGAGTAATGGGAAAACTACCGTAACCAGTATGGTGGCGACTATTCTGGAGCAGTCAGGTAGCTGCCTTAAACCTCAGAAAAGTTTTAATAACCAATGGGGCGTGCCTCTTACTTTGTTGGGCATTAACTCTAAACACAAATTTGCCGTTATAGAAATGGGCACTAATCACATTGGTGAAATTGACTACCTTACAAAAATTGCCAGACCGAACGTCGCCCTTATAAATAATGTGTCTGCCGCCCACACAGAAGGCTTGGGAGATGTTGAGCAGATCGCCAGAGCAAAAGCGGAAATATTTCACGGTCTTGATGCTGGCGGTATCGCCGTGCTGAACGCAGACGATGTTTTTTTTGATTTCTGGAAAAGCTATTTCTATTCAAATGTTAACAATGGAGAAGTCATCTCTTTTGCTGTGAACGGCAGTGCTGATGTAACCGCTTCAGATGTTCAGTTAAGCCAGTCAGGTAGCCGCTTTAAACTGTCTGTGGAAGGAAAGGGGTTCGATATTCGTCTTCCATTACCCGGCGAACATAATATACGTAATGCTGTTGCCGCCGCGGCGGCATGCTTTAAATGTGGTGTTAGTGCAGAAGTTATCGCCACCAGTCTTGAAAAAGTTGAAAGCGTGCCGGGACGTCTGAA
>JAIBDK010000436.1 GCA_024679435.1 Gammaproteobacteria bacterium
GGATCAAATACGACAAGTACCACTTCAGCGTGTCCGGACATTCCCGAGCAAGCATCACCATATGTTGCATTTCGTGTGCTCCCGCCTGCATAACCGACGGCCGTCGTGTAGGTGCCATTAACTTGCCAGAATTTACGCTCCGCACCCCAGAAACAGCCAAGCCCGAATACTGCGGTTTCCAGGTGGTCAGGAAAAGGGCCTTTAATGGGGTTGCCGTTCACGAAATGGCGATTATTGACCATCATTTCGTATTCCCTGTCTGGTAATGCATCAGCAGCTTCGGGAATGGTGGCTGGTCGGGCTAATCCAAACATAAAAAAGTTCTCTTAAAAATTATTTTCAGTCATCCGGAAACAGTCAGCCGGACGGGTCGTGTCAGCTGCTACCAAGATTGTTCTAGCTTGCTGGCACAATTTATACATAATAGCGCAACAGGGTCAACTTCCAGCCGTTTCGGATTAATATCTTCATCACACTCCGAACAAATGCCGTAATTCTGATTTTCAATGCGGTTTAAAGCATGGTCCAATGCTGCCAGTTCCCGGTTTCGCCGCCTTTCGGCTTCGAGATTCATTTCCTGTATCTGCATCGCATCCATGCGTGAAAGTCGCCCTACCTTTGACTGATCCAGTTCGACTGCCCCGGTGTCACGAGAGAATCGGGCCCTGGTATCGGAAATCTCCCGCTTTCTAGCTTCTATCAACGCTTTAAAGTCGAGTGAATTGTGCGCGTTCATAAAAAAATAGAACAGTCGCGATAAAACAGGGAGGAACAGATCGGGGAAACTATTAACCGGGCACGCTAATGGTGCCCGGTCAGGGTGGAGTTTCTAAAAGGGTAGGCCGTGACCATGGGCAACCATACACATTATCATGGGGATGGACAAAAGAGTGTTTGTGCGCGAAGCCAGCAATGCGACATTCTTGGCTTTGGCGATTTCATCTGCGCTTGCTTCTACCATGCCGAGAATCTTTTTCTGATTCGGCCAGATAAGAACCCAGACGTTGAAAAGCATTATGGTACCTAGCCACGCACCGACACCAATAGCCGTCAACCCAGATGTGGCGAGGAAGTGAGTTGAGAATCCGCCTACATATTCCAGCGCTGCTGCACCGGTTAGCCAGGTAGCCACTGCGCCCCATCGAAACCACAGTAGTGCGCGAGGCGCAACATACTTTGATATTGCAGCGGGTCCGGGTCCGTCTTTATCGCCGGCCGCTTCAGCAGCGGCGGGAACCTGAATAAAGTTGAAGTAGTAAAGCAGTCCGATCCAGGTAATACCGGCAAGTACATGTAACCATACGATAAAAGACCATGCGTTCATTTGATAATCCTCTGAGTAAAAGTAGTTATTTTCGTGTAATAGTTGATTGCTGTTATTGCTTAAACTAGAGAATAAGAGCGATGATAATTGCCAGAACAAATCCCGAAATAATGGTTCCCGGTATGCTTTTTAATGGGTTCATGGTTTGTAAATCCTCGATAGTGCGTTATAAGATATTACTATTGTTCAGTAACAGGGCGCCGTGCAACTTTTGCGTTTGGACAAAGAAGGTAAAGAATAATAGCGATAATCTAATTATGCAAGCTGGGAAACGGGGTAAGGGCATTTAAAAAACGACACTTTTAGTAACCTCTTGCCATATCTGCCACGTGGGTCATGGGCTGATTGCTGCGAAAACGAATAATGTTCTCGTAGACGTGGACCGAACTGGTAGCGGGCAACGTCATGCTGGCGACATGCGGGGTTATAGAGACATTTGGGTGCTCCCATAGCTGACTGTTTCTGGGTAGTGGCTCGGTTTCAAAAACATCGAGCGCGGCGCTGCGAAGTTGCCCGCTGTCAAGGGCATCCAAAATATCTGCTTCGATCTGCAAACACCCTCTGCCGGCGTTGATCAGGCAGGCTCCCTTGGGTAGCTTGGCAAGTAACGCTGCATTTAAAATACCCCGGGTTTTTGTGGTTAGCGGCAACAAGCAAATCAGAATTTCGGAAGTTGCCAGCATGTGTTTGAGTTGGCTATTTCCAAAATAGCACCGGACTCCAGAATAGGACTTCTCGGTTCGACTCCAGCCTGCGACGTTAAATCCCAGATAATTGAGTGCGTCAGCGCAGGCCCCGCCAAGTTCTCCGAGGCCGAGAATACCGACATTCCTTTCTCGAGCTGGGGTTTGCAAAATACCGTGCCATCGTTTTTCTGATTGTTGCTGCGCATATTGCGCCATATCCCGATGATGGTAGAGTACGTGATAAACCACGTACTCTACCATGCCAGCGGTCAAACCGTTCTCAACCATCCTTACCACAGGAATACCCGAAGGCAACATGTTTTTGCCTTTGAGGTGATCGAGCCCGGCACCGATGGAAAAGATAACTTTAAGGTTGGGAAACTGCATCAGTGA
>JAIBDK010000318.1 GCA_024679435.1 Gammaproteobacteria bacterium
GGTGATCAACAAGATTGATCGAGACGGAGCGCGACCTGACTGGGTACTGGATCAGACCTTTGACTTGTTCGATCGGTTGGGCGCTACTGATGAGCAACTGGATTTTCCGGTGGTGTATACGTCCGCCATCGAAGGTTACGCATCCCTTGATGCCAACAATCGCATTGGCGATATGACACCCCTATTTGAAACGATTGTGAATCAGGTGAACTCGCCCGACGTTGACCGTGATGGCGCGTTCCAGATGCAGATCTCATCTCTTGATTATTCCCGCTACGTGGGCACTATCGGTGTTGGACGGGTTACTCGGGGTGGTATTAAAGTTAAAACACCGGTAACAGTGATTGACCGGGAAGGAAATCCCAGAAGTGGGCGTGTGGTTCAAATCTTCGGATTTCACGGCCTCGACAAGGTCGAAGTTGAATCAGCCAGTGCCGGAGATATTATTGCTGTCACTGGAATTGAAGGGCTGGGGATTTCAGATACACTCTGCGACCCGGCCAAACCTGAGGCTCTCCCCTCTCTGAGCGTGGACGAGCCTACAGTGCGAATGAACTTTCAGGTTAATACTTCACCATTTGCCGGTAAGGAAGGTAAGTTTGTCACTTCTCGACAAATCGGTGATCGTCTACAAACAGAATTGATTCATAATGTCGCGCTGAGGGTCGAGCCTACTGAAGATCCTGACGTCTTTGCGGTTTCTGGAAGAGGTGAGCTTCATCTTGGAATTTTGCTGGAAACGATGCGCAGAGAAGGTTATGAAGTTGCCGTATCGCGCCCCCAGGCGATTTATAAAACTATTGATGGGGTTGTTTGTGAACCCTGGGAAGAGCTTAGTGTGGATGTTGAAGAGACCAATCAAGGCGCGATTATGGAGGCGCTGGGAATTCGAGGTGGCAACCTTCAGGATATGCAGCCCGACGGAAAAGGCCGGGTTCGTCTGATGTACAACATTCCTGCTCGAGGGTTGATTGGCTTTCAGACTGATTTCATGACCCTTACCTCGGGTAGTGGTCTGATTTATCATGTGTTTGATAAATATGCACCGGTTGCCGGTGGAGAAATCAACAGTCGTCATAATGGTGCGCTGATTTCAACTTCTATGGGTAAGTCGCTGGCGTTTGCTTTGTGGAATCTTCAGGAGCGTGGACGTCTTTTCATTAAGCCCAATACCGAAGTCTATGAAGGTCAGATTATTGGATTGCATTCCCGGGACAATGATCTTGTGGTCAATCCACTGAAGGGCAAACAATTGACCAACGTTCGAGCTTCAGGAAAAGACGATAGCATAGTGCTGGAGCCACCTATCCGGCTTACGCTGGAATCTGCAATAGAGTTGATTGATGACGATGAGTTAGTGGAAATCACCCCTCAAAGCATCCGTATCCGCAAGAAACTGCTTAAGGAACATGAGAGAAAAACGGCGTCACGACTTAAGAAAACCGCCTGATTTTTGTTGTTTTATTCCCGGCTTGTGCCGGTTGATTACTGACTTCTGCAGCCACCGTTGCTGATTCAGAATGTGACGGCATTAATTTGTGCTTTTGGCAATCACCGGTTCTGGAAAGGAGATCTGGAAGCGGCAGTTTGATGTAAACTCCAGCTCCAATATTTTCGCTTCTGATAATGGAAAAAAATCTGAACCTTGATATTTTTCACTCGACCTGGGCAATGGAACGTCGCCATCCGAAATTGCCGGAATGGAGTTTGGCTGAGCAATGCGAAATGGTTGCGAGTGCGGGATTTCAAGGGTTTAATATTGACCCGGAAACTCCGTTCATTCCCGACGTAAAATCATGCAGGGCTGCTTTAGCTAATGCCGGGCTTGGTTGTTCAATATGTGCTTTTCCTGCTTCGCTTGAAGATGTGCGAGCGTCGTTAAATTATTGCGTAGAAATTGATGCTAAAGCCCTCGTAATCAATGCTCGAATTTTCCCTTTCAGCCCTGAGGACGCGGTTCCTTTTGTCGAAAACGCTCTTGAGCTCGGCCGGAATGCAGATGTTGCTGTTCAGTTTGAAACGCATCGGTTTACGCTGACCAACGATTTGCTATTCACTTATCAGTTACTTGATTTGTGCCCAGACCTGGATTTAGTAGCCGATTTATCTCACTATGTGGTCGGCCGTGAAATACCGTTACCGGTAGATAAATTTCATCAGAATTTAATTTCCGGCATTCTTTCGCGCTGTGTTTCTATTCAAGGCAGAGTGGCGAGCAGAGAGCAAATTCAGGTGCCCATTCATTTTCCCCAGCACCAACCCTGGGTGAGTCAGTTTTACCAATGGTGGGAGCAGGGAATGCGCAGCTTTATCGAGCGAGCCGCAGAGGGCTCGACCTTTAATTTTACCTGTGAACTGGGTCCACCGGACTATGCTATCACTGATTCTCAGGGGTTTGAGCTATCTGATCGCTGGAGCGAGGGTAATGTTTTTCGGGAGCAGATAGACCGGACCTGGAACAAACTCGTTAACGAGAGAGAGTAAATCGGAAGTGAAAGAATCATGATTAAATTTCAGAATATTGCGCTGCGTCGAGGAAAGCAGTTATTGTTTGAGGGGGTCACTCAGGATATACACGACGGAGAAAAAGTAGGTCTTGTTGGCGATAATGGAACCGGAAAGTCTAGTCTGTTTCAGGCGTTGCTGGGTCATATCCATACCGATCAAGGGGAGCTTTATCTTCCAAGAGGGATGAAAATATCCCACGTTGCTCAGGAAACTCCCAATGACGACAAGAGTGCTCTCGATCATGTTATTGATGGTGATGCTGTTTATCGTGAAGTTGAATCAGCCATAGCCAGGCTTGATGGTAAACATACCGAAGAAAGTGCAAAGCTCTATAACAGGATGGAAGATATTGACGGTTACAGTGCTATTGCCAGGGCGGCCAAGTTATTGTCCGGGCTTGGATTTAAAGCCAGGGAACACAACAATCCTACCCGTTCATTTTCCGGTGGCTGGCGCGTCCGTTTAAATCTGGCTAAAGCGCTGATGGCGCCATCTGATTTGCTGCTTCTGGATGAGCCAACCAATCATCTTGATCTCGATGCTATCGTGTGGCTGGAAGAATGGTTGAAAAAGTATCGGGGAACGCTGATGTTAATCAGCCACGACCGGGAATTTATTGATGGTTGCTGCCGACGTATTATGCACATTGAAAGTTTGTCAATTAGAAGCTATTCCGGAAACTATTCTCAGTTTGAGCGCCAGCGTGCAGAGAGACTCGCAAATGAGCAGAGTATGTTCGAAAAACAGCAAAGGAAAGTTGTGCATATGGAAAACTATATCCGACGCTTTCGCTACAAAGCGGATAAAGCCAAACAGGCCCAGAGTCGAATAAAGGCGCTTGAAAAAATGCAGATGATCATCCCGGCTCATATGGGATCTCCGTTCACATTCAAATTCTTGCCGTGTGATCAACTGTCTGATCCTATCCTCAAACTTGAGACTATTCAGGCTGGGTATGGTGACAGCGTTATATTGAGCGACGTGAATTTAGATATTGCTGGAGGTGATCGCATTGGTTTGCTTGGTGCCAACGGTGCCGGTAAGTCGACTCTGATTAAGGTGATGGCGGGGCAACTCTCTCCATTGCAAGGGACACGCCTGGAGACCAAGCATCTCAATATCGGCTA
>JAIBDK010000210.1 GCA_024679435.1 Gammaproteobacteria bacterium
CCATGTCCCGATGGGTTTTCGATCACCTGCCGGCGATAGGTGTTGTAATAGTCTTCAATCAGGGTATTCTTTTCGTCGTTGTTCCGATCATCGTCTAATCCTGCGCGAAAAATACTTTGATTCCAGCTTCGGATAGTGGGGATCAATCCGTCGGCAAATTTCTCCACATCGCCATCCAATTTGAACTGCTCTGCAAAAGGACAACGGACGACACGGGTCTCGATACTATCCAACCTCAACCCCGCCTGATACACGGCTCCATGTTTCAACTCCATGGGCTGAGAAAACTCCTCAACGGTATTATAATACTGGGGTAATGTCATTGCGAGAAACTCTGCTTCAGTAATTTTCCCCTGACGCAGAAATTCGCGCCAGTTATTGGCAAAATTATCGAACATGTTTACACCGCCCGTGTTACCGAGATAATATCCCTGGGGGTCGCGACAGAAATTCACTAGTACCATTTTTCCGCCGACTTTCAATTCTTTCGCACGGCATAGCAGAATGGTCTTCCAGTCGTTGCTAGCCTGTTCGGAAAAGGCAGTGAACTCATCACCATGAGCGCCAACCATGTGCACATGGTCGCTGATGTCGCTGGGCTTTGTCGATAACCAATGCATTGCGGTGGCAGAAAAAATAAAATCGATCGTACCGTCCGGCACCGCCTGGAGATAAAACGAAGTGCCACTGAATAACGAAAAGGCACCTTCCATGCGTCCAAGCCACGAATCAAATTGGGTGCGCCCGTGAACAATATCCACCAGCGCATTAAAATCGTTCGCGGGCTGGTCCGCATACACCACGGTGATCTGTGACTTCGGGTTAAGGGTTTGAATCTCGGCGATGGCGTTACCGATCATTTCAAGCGAAGTACCTGCGTCGGCGCATCCCATGTCTGCTAGCATGAAGCGCTCAGCAGGTTTGCCCATGTCACGAATCGCATCCAGTACCCGCGGGGTGGCAATGTCGATTACGTCTTTCGCACCCTTGGTGGCCAATGAGTATAGACCGCCTTCGGACATCGTAACGTTGTCGGCCTGCTTGTTCGGGGATTTCAATGTCTCATCTCCAGATAAGTAATGTCGTCGCTATCATAGCCGTTTCGGTGTAATTGTGGAATTCACAGAGCACAACATCAGTTGTATAACGAGAATAGTGCGCCTGTCACATAAAAATATGTTGGATGGAAGTGGTTTGGATCTGGAATTATCACCCAGGGGGTGGAGTTGCAGATTAGAATACAGATATTGGCGGAAAAGAGAAGCGACTGTCCCTTGGAGTTTGCCCAGATATATCGCTGAAAGATTCGCGAGAACGACTAAATACGATGCTTAAACTGCTCGCCAACGATGTCGATCCCAGAGCGCATCGCAAGGCAATCAGACTATTTTGTCTACATATCGTTGTCAGGATACATTTTGGCCCTAAATCACAGGATAAAATTTTTGAAATGATACGAATTTTTTTCGACCTCATTAAGAATAAAACTTTTTCTATTTCTTTATTTTTATCTTCAAGAATTTCAAGGTCTCAGTTTCAAGATAAGAATAAAAAGGATTCCAACGTAACCGCAACATTTCTGAAGGAGATGTTTTGAGCACACCACGTTCACCATGAAGCGCGATGTTGCCAAGATACACTCCCGGATTATCTTTATTATGATGGCTGCCATAAATCGGATCTTCGGCTGGAAAGGGAAGGGCGACATGACTCAACGAGTATACGCCTTTTGGCCAAATTAAAGGCAGGCTTTCCACTGTCTTCCCACCTTGTCTTGTCAACCAATGATGCGCCTCAATTGTGCCGTCGGGATTGTTTTCGTTTGTCAGGACGGTGAGTTTGTAAGATTCATGAGGTCTTTGCTCGAGGGCATCGATCATGCTATCCGGCCTCCACTTGAGCAAGTATTGTAATTTGCTTATGTGGTTGATATCGAACAACACGAGCTGATGACCACCAGGAGAAAGCCGGTCAAATAGATTGCCAATCAGTGCAGGAGCCAGCACAGTTGCATCCACTATTGAAGAAAAAGCCAGAATTGGAGGCATGTCACCTATCAGTTTTCGTTTGGTCAGGTCGGTGATGCGGCGCTGTATTTCATTTGTGATTCGATAGGTAACATCACCTGCATTGATCGCAAACGACCCGTATTTGTAGGGGTCATACTCGGGCGATATAGAATTCCATGCCAGCTTCTCCAAACCCAGCACCCTGCCAAGGCGGGCTTGCCAGCTGGCAAATGCTGCCGCTGCTGTTACACCTATAGCGGGAGACAGGAGTACCAGTCCGGAGATTTTGGGTAAAGCGGTTTCTGTGAGTGTTGCAAGCGTATAGTTCACGGCAAGTGCAGCCCCGTTTGAATAACCGACGAGATAGATTGGCTGCCCGGGGTTTCTTGACGATAGGTGTTGTGCTGCGAGGCGGGTAGCTGCAGCCATATCCTGCCAGGTAACCCGGGTCAGGCCCGACGGCGCTGTGCCATGACCTGGCACTCTTAAACCGAGGGTATATGCCCCTGCATTGTGTAGTTTTTCTGCCAGCCCTCGGAGGCTGTAAGGCGAATCTGACATCCCATGAATAAGCAGGATCGACGGACCGTTACCGGGCGCTGGCATCTCAAAACTACGATTCCAGTTGGGTGACCAACGTTCCGGATCCGAATAACTACCACGTTGAAAACGATTGATACTGGTATTAGCGGGAGGTGGGGTGTTGGCATAGACAAGCTCGTCTAACTGGGTGAAAAGTCTATCTTCCAATGTCAGATATTCGTCAAAGTCTTGCACATCGGAGTCAACGCTGAATTCTTGATCGAGATTTGCAAGATGCCAGACTGCCAGATCTTCACGTTTATTGAGGTAGACAACAAACACTATAATAAGAGTGATAACCACGCCCATGGCCATACTCAGTATAGTTTTGAACGCAGTCATCAAAAAGCTTTTAGTCCGCATTGCTTTGCTCATTCTGCTTTTGGCTTTTTAAACATCAATGAACATTATTTTAACTGACAAACAGTTATTTGGGCGTATTTTCCTGATTGGCGTTGGGTCTGCATTCGGAGCTTTTATTAAAAATTTTCATCGCGGCTTATAGCTAAGAGTCTCTTGTCATCTGCAGGTAATGCTTTTACGAGAGATGGTAATCAGGTAGGTTTGCAAAAACGATGCGAATGACTTCAACCTTCTCCGAAGCAGATAAACTCATTCGTCGTCCCAGGTCAAGACCGAGCTAATTACACTTTCTTTGAGGACCACATTCTTCAGAACCGTATCGGCCAGTGCGTATTTTAACTGGCTATTTTCTTTCTGAAGATCGGTGACTTCATCTGAGCTCGCTTCCCGTTTAGTATTCCCTGCCAAACGCTGTTTCCCGGCTTCCAGAAACTCCTTGCTCCAACGGTAATAGACGTTCTGGTTTAATCCTTCTCGACGATACCGCTCTGTAATACTTTCTTCGCCGCGAAGACCCTCTAATACAATATGAATCCTCTCTTCCGTTGAATACTTCCGACGGGTTTTGCGATGTATGGTTTTAACTCACTTTTCTGAGTTTGAGTGTTTCATTTTGAGACTCCAGTTAATAGTAATAAATTAACAGATGTCTCTCTTAATAATTAACCCTTTTGGTGCCCTATGTTCTAACGGGATACAGTCTAAGTCTCAAACGACTGGAGCTTGACAGCGTGTATTCACTCCTCGATAGTTATTGTTGAAGAGGTTGGAAAAGAATCCCCGGCACTATCCGTTACGCTGTAGGTGATAGTTCTTTGTTCGGTCACTACCGTTTCACCATCGCCAACAGTATATTCAAAATCGATGGCTTCAAGAATGATTTCGTAGTCTGAGTCTGACACTTCATTTCCAGTTTGATCCGGTAATATGGTGATGGACGCCGTTCCGTTATTGCTAACATTGAGTGTGTTCACCGTGGTGGTGCCTGCTGTCAGGGTATCGCCTCCCTGTGGGGTATTTATCGATATGGTAATCGATGTTACCGATTCATCCGCGGAAGAGCTCACTTCAACATTATTTGATGTTAATGAAACAGGGTCGGAACCGATGGTGAATACGTTATTAAAGGTCTCGTCTGAGCCGGAATCGATGTCTAGAAACAAGGATTCCGGGTCGGTTCCCCCTCCATTTCCATCCTCGTCATCAATAATATCGGATACGTCGATGTCACATTCGTTTTTAGGGTCGGTTAGTGTTACGTCCTCACTAGAAACAACATTTGACTCATTAACGATGGGGTCCCCTTTGGGGGTTGTCAGGGTAACATCCCCAGTGGTTGCCTCATCGTCCTCATCCCCAACGGTTGTTTGCTCGGATGTCACCACAAAGCGGATGGTGTCAGCAGAATAGTTCACGCCATCGCTGGCATAGAGGGTGGCAGTATGATTTCCCGCTGCCAGAGTGAAATCGCTGTTTACGTTGACGCAGGGCATGTCATAAAGGCGAATAGTATCTTCGCCGTTGATAAACCAGCTATATGTGAGCGGGGCAGGGGCGCCATCGGGATCGATAGAATCTCTGGGGTCTAAAAAAAGGATGTTGCTGCTGGTAAGAGAGGTTCCTGCGCGCGCGATCGGTTGGCTTTGGCTAACGAATACCTGGCCTTTTTCCACCAGCACAACATTGTCGATAAGGGTGAAATAGGCAAATCCTTTGGTGCGAGTAGACTGAGAAAACTCGATGCTTATTTCGCCATTATGCTGACTGGTGTCGATATAGTGAACACTAAATGCGGTGTCGCGCTTTATGCTGGGACATCCCGGAGCCAGTTGAACTACCGCTGTCTGGACAGGCAGTTCTGAAAGTACTTTACCGTCGCTGCTGAGAAC
>JAIBDK010000348.1 GCA_024679435.1 Gammaproteobacteria bacterium
CTGGTAATTCTTGTTTCCAGATCAATGAAAGTTTAACCAGATTGAACGGTTGACCTGGATAAAATACTGGATAAGTTATCCGCTCTAAAGAATTAGTTGCCTTCCAATATCCGTTAGGGGGTGCACCACCAGTTTCAAAGCCAGATTGAGGGCCAATAGAGCCAGCAGAGGCGATAAATCAATGCCTGACATGGGTGGCAGGATCCTTCGAAAAGGTCGTAAAACCGGATCGCTGATATCGCGCACTATGCTAATTACGGGGTGGTGGGCACGGGGTGCAACCCAACTGAGCACAGCACTTGCCAGAATTGATATCAGGAATGTCCAGATGATCGTGTTGATGACTTCTCCCAGAGTAAGAACTAACGCGCCCGAAAGGTTTGTCGGGTAGCCCGAAACCGTTAAAAGAAGAGACGTCTTTATTGTCCCTACAATCAGGATGAGGACTACCGATGCCATGTCGATTCCAAACAGCCCTGGGATAATTTTTCTCAGTGCTTTTAACGGTGGATTGGTGACCGTGACGATCATCTGTGAAATTGGGTTTCGAAAATCTACCCGACAAAGCTGAAACACAAACCGCAATGTAACGGCTATTAAATATAAGCCAAGAATCGTTTCTATGGCAAAGCTCAGCGCATTTTGTATATATGGCATTTTATCCGTCTCCTAGTATTCTGGCCAGTTCCTCGGATCGATCTATAGCCGCTTGAATACCCGCTTTTACGGTGTGATCAATTCCTTCATTCTCCATGGTGTTGATGGCAGCTTCGGTAGTGCCTTTGGGGGAGGTTACCTGGCGTCTTAATTCTCCCGGTTCAACGTCTGACTCATTCGCAAGACGAGCCGCTCCCAGAGCAGTTTGCAGTACCAGCGTTCTGGCGGCTTCAGGGTTGAGTCCGTGGGTCTGGGCGGCATCCATCATGATTTCCATAAGCTTAAAAAAGTAAGCAGGCCCGCTGCCTGATATTCCAGTTACGGTGTCTATATCACTTTCACGATCCACCCATACGACTGGGCCAACCGCCTGCATGATCGCTTGGGCAGTACTTTTATGTTGTTCATCTGTCAGTTGATTGGCAAATAAACCCGATACCCCACAATTTACCAATGCGGGTGTGTTGGGCATGACGCGCACAATCGGGGTCGGTTCACCAATCCATCTGGTTATATCCTTGATAAGGATGCCGGCAGCTATGGAGATTAACAACGGTTTTTGAGCTTTTAATAACGAATCCACTGAAGAAAGCGCTTCTTCCATAACCTGGGGCTTTACCGCCATCACCACAATATCACATCCGGCAATGCAGTCAGCATTATTGTCGAATGCATTCAAATCGGTAATTTCTTGCAGTCGTATTCGTTGCTCGGAAGAGGGGTCGGAAACTCGGAACTGATTGCCGGATACGCCTGAACCGACCAGTCCGCCTATAATGCTTCTGGCCATGTTCCCTCCACCTATAAAACCGATTGTTTTGTTCATTGAGCTATTTCTACCTCTCTAATTTAAGTGTTGTTGAAAAAGTGACGGTCATTTTTTTATTCGTGGGTGATGAGATAAAAGGGATACCGGCTAGTCAGGTCTGGGGCCAAAAATTGCGGTGCCGATTCGGACCTGAGTTGCGCCTTCGGCAATAGCTGCTTCCAGATCTCCACTCATTCCCATGGATAACTGATCCAGTTTAAAACCCGTTTGATTGAGTGCGTTGAGACGTTCCCGACATTGTCTGAATACGGCTCTTTGAGTTTCAAAATCAGGCTCATTTTTTGGGATGATCATAACCCCTCGCAGTTTGAGATTATTGAGGCTTTGAATATGCTGAGCTAGCGCATCTAAATCGACAGGCAGTATTCCAGACTTGGTGGATTCTTCCTGAAGGTTCAGCTGTATAAGCACATTTAATGGTTTTGCAGCATTTCTGTGCTGATTTAGTTTATTTGCTACCTTTTGGCTTTCCACAGTATGCACCCAGTCGAAATTTTCTGCTATTTCCCGGCATTTTCGACTTTGAATATGTCCGATAAAATGCCATTGCAGCGGGGTTGTGATTCCTTCTGATTTGCAGGCTTCTTTTACCTCAGTGATTTTTTCTACAGCTTCCTGAAGATAATTCTCTGCGAAATCAATTTGTCCAATTCGAGCCAGCTCTATAATTTTCCAGGCAGGATGGCGCTTGCTGACGGCAACCAGTCGAACGGTATTATTTTGGCGTTGATGCTTGCACGAAAAGATGGCGATATCTTCGCGGGTTTTTAGGTATCGTTGGTGTAATAAATCAGCGGTTTGCAATGTATTTCAAATCCTGAATTGATAAGATAAATATTAACTTTCAGTAAAAATTGATTGTATACTTAAAAAATAGATGTCGATTGAGACTGATGCGGTATGAATTTGATTTTATCAGAGCTTTCATAACTTTAGTCGATGTAAAATATTCTGGACTGGGGAAAACAAATTGGATTTATCAGAACTGCTGACTTTTGCCGTTAAGAGCAAAGCTTCCGACCTTCATTTATCTTCGGGTATGCCGCCATTGATTCGCATAGACGGTGATATTAAACGTATTAACGTTGATCCTTTTTCGTCAGAAGAAGTGCATGCCATGTTGTACGATTTGATGAATGATTTGCAGCGCAAGCGTTTGGAAGAATTTTATGAAACCGATTTTTCTATTTCGCTTCCGGGCGTAGCTCGCTTTCGTGTTAACGCATTTAACCAGTTGAAGGGCCCTTCTGCAGTATTTCGATCTATTCCCAATCAGATCGTTACTTTAGAAGAGATTCATGCGCCCAGTATCTTCAACACGCTGGCGATGAAGCATAAGGGGCTTATTCTGGTAACTGGTCCGACTGGTTCGGGTAAGTCAACCACTCTTGCGGCGATGGTGAATTTAATCAATGAACGCAGACGTGCGCATATTCTCACCATAGAAGACCCCATCGAATTTGTGCATACCTCCAAGAACTGTGTTATCAATCAGCGTGAGCTCAATGAACACACTTTGAGTTTTGAAAATGCATTGCGGTCCTCTTTGAGAGAGGATCCAGATGTTATTCTGGTGGGCGAAATGCGTGATCTAGAAACTATACGACTGGCCTTGACCGCTGCAGAAACAGGGCACCTGGTGTTGGCTACTTTGCACACCACGTCCGCGGCGAAATCGATTGATCGAATCGTGGATGTTTTTCCAGGAAATGAAAAAGATATGATTCGTTCCATGCTTTCAGAATCTCTGGAAGCCGTAATTTCTCAATCTCTTTTGGCCAAGCCGGAAGGTGGTCGAGTAGCGGCTTGGGAAATA
>JAIBDK010000125.1 GCA_024679435.1 Gammaproteobacteria bacterium
ATCTGATGCCTTACAAAATCGTTAAAGCTAAAAACGGTGACGCCTGGGTCGAAGCCGGTGGCAAGCAAATGGCGGCTCCGGAAGTGTCTGCTCGAATTCTTCAGAAAATGAAGAAAACAGCCGAAGATTATCTTGGGGAAGCCGTGACCGAGGCAGTTATTACAGTTCCGGCATATTTTAACGATTCCCAGCGTCAGGCTACCAAGGATGCCGGCAAGATAGCGGGACTCGAAGTCAAGCGAATTATCAACGAACCCACCGCAGCGGCTCTTGCCTACGGAATGGACAAAGCCAAGGGTGATCGAACCATTGTTGTCTACGATCTGGGCGGCGGTACATTTGATGTTTCCGTAATTGAGATTGCCGAGATTGAAGGCGAGCATCAGTTTGAAGTTTTGTCGACAAATGGAGATACTTTTCTGGGTGGTGAGGATTTTGACCGCAGATTAATTGATTATTTGGCAGATGAATTTAAAAAGGATCAGGGAATGGATCTTAGGGGCGACCCTCTGGCCATGCAGCGACTCAAAGAAGGGGCTGAAAAAGCAAAAATTGAACTTTCATCCAGCTCTCAGACAGAAGTCAATCTCCCTTACATTACCGCCGATGCAAGTGGTCCGAAGCACCTGAATATGAAACTTTCCCGAGCCAAGTTGGAATCTCTCGTGGAAGATCTGCTGAAACGAACTCTGGAGCCATGTAAAGTTGCGCTCAAAGATGCCGGTATGAAGGCTTCAGAAATTGACGACGTAATTCTTGTGGGTGGTCAGACCCGTATGCCCAAAGTCCAGGAAGTTGTGGAAACTTTCTTTGGTAAGGAAGCGCGCAGGGATGTTAATCCTGATGAAGCTGTTGCAATGGGTGCCGCAATTCAAGGCGGTGTACTTGGCGGCGATGTTAAGGATGTTCTGTTGCTGGATGTGACCCCGCTCTCTCTGGGTATTGAAACCCTTGGAGGTGTTATGACAAAACTGGTTGAGAAAAATACAACCATTCCGACCAATGCCAGTCAGGTATTCTCCACTGCGGATGACAACCAAAACGCCGTAACGGTCCATGTCCTTCAGGGTGAACGGGAAATGGCGGGAGGAAATAAATCACTTGGCCGATTTGATTTGACAGAAATTCCTCCTTCGCCGCGTGGTGTGCCGCAAATTGAAGTGTCTTTTGATATCGACTCAAATGGTATTCTTAATGTCTCCGCGAAGGATAAGGCTACGGGTAAAGAGAACAAGATCGTTATTAAATCCAGCTCAGGTCTTTCTGATGATGAAATCGATAAAATGGTTCAGGATGCTGAAGAGCATGCAGATGAAGATCGCAAGGCCCGTGAACTTGTGGATGCAAAGAATCAGGGTGAGTCTTTAGTGCACAGTGTGCGTAAATCAGCTGAAGAACTGGGTGATAAGGTAGAAGCCGGTGAAAAAGAAAGTATCGAATCAGCTGTCACGGAACTTGAGGAAGCGCTGAAAGGTGATGATCTTGATGAGATCAAGACCAAAACCGAAGCTGTCACCCAGGTAAGTCATAAGCTGGCAGAGCAGATGTACGCTCAGGCACAGTCGGAGCAGTCGACTGAAGCCGGTGACGGTAATGCTGAAGCAGAAACTGACAATGATGATGTCGTTGATGCTGAATTCGAGGAAGTGGATGATGAAGATAAAAAATCCTGATTATTCATGGATTCTTTAGGTATTGTTAACGCTTTATCGTTATAAATTAAAAGCGGGGCAAAGCCCCGCTTTTTCCTGTAAATAAGTCTGAAAAAATGTCGAAGCGAGATTACTACGAAGTGCTGGATGTCAGCCGTGATGCCAGTGAGGCAGAGCTTAAAAAGGCCTATCGCAAACTAGCGATGAAATATCACCCTGATCGTAACCAAAATAGTGAAGACTCCGAGAAGCAGTTCAAGGAAGTTCAGGAAGCTTATGCCATTTTGAGTGACTCTCAAAAACGCGCTGCATATAATCAGTTTGGCCATGCTGGCGTGGATTCGGCCAGTGGTATGGGGGGAGGACCCGGAGGAGCAGGATTTGGTGATATTTTTGGTGATATCTTTGGTGATATTTTTGGTGGTGCAGGGGGTGGTTCACCGCGACAGAGTAGGGGCTCAGATCTTCGTTATAGTTTGAATCTAACCCTGGAAGAAGCTGTTAACGGTGTTGAAAAACAGATCCGTGTGCCGAAAATGGCGGATTGTGTGACTTGTGACGGAACCGGTTCAAGACCGGGTTCTGAAGCAAAATCCTGTGATACCTGCGGTGGTCATGGCCAGGTGAGAATGCAGCAGGGATTTTTCTCAGTACAACAAACGTGCCCGAACTGCAAAGGTCAGGGTTCGGTGATTACTGATCCCTGTTCATCTTGCCATGGTCAGGGTATGTCCAAGGAAGAAAAGAAGCTGTCGGTGAAAATCCCGGCTGGCGTGGATGACGGTGATCAGGTGCGTTTGTCTGGTGAAGGCGAAAGTGGCGGTCGCGGTGCTTCTCCGGGAGATTTGTATGTTCAGGTGCGGATGCAAAAGCATGAAATATTTGAGCGTCAGGGAGATGATTTGTACTGTGAAGTGCCGGTTGGATTTACCAAAATGGCATTGGGTGGTGAAATCGAAGTTCCCACGCTTTCCGGCAGAGCGAACCTCAAGGTGCCTGCGGAGAGCCAGTCTGAGAAAGTGTTTCGTCTGCGTGGTAAAGGCGTTCGTAATGTTCGTAACGGTAATCAGGGTGATCTGTATTGCAAGGTTGTCGTAGAAACCCCTGTCAAGCTTACTCGCGACCAGAAAACTCTGTTGCAGGATTTTGAGAAAAGTATCGCAGACGGGGGAGATCGCCACTCTCCCCGGAGCGGAACATGGTCAGAAAGGATAAAGTCGTTCTTTGACGAGCTAGTGCCCTAAATTTACGATTACCTGTTAAGGACTAGGGGCTAGGGACGATAGAGGTAGGGGCTTGTTTTGTTTCAGTGATCGCTTCGGTTAGAATCGATACTCTTCCTTCCATCCTTGCTCTGGAAGGCTTGGTCCTATTTAAACGAGAGTCTTAGAGTTGAAAGTCGAAAAAACAAAATTACCCGGGGTAGTCGTTTTGCACCCCAATGTCTTTGCGGATCAAAGAGGGTTTTTTATGGAAACCTATAACCAGATATTTTTTGGTGAACGAGGTCTCCCAGATCATTTTGTCCAGGATAATCATTCCCGCTCAAGTAAAGGTGTACTTAGGGGCTTGCACTACCAGTACCCGCAATGGCAGGGTAAATTGGTGAGGGTGATAAACGGAGAGATTTTTGATGTGGCAGTGGATATACGTCGTGATTCACCAAATTTTGGTAAATGGGTTGGCGTGTATCTGAGTGAGAGAAATCATCAGCAGTTATATGTTCCCCCGGGGTATGCCCACGGATTTTGTGTGGTCAGTGATGTTGCGGATGTGGTTTATAAATGCACTACAGTGTACAAGCCTCAAGATGACGCGGCTATAAGGTGGGACGATTCCGAGATTGGAATTGAATGGCCCATCGATAATCCACTGGTTTCAGATAAGGATATGCAGGCACCTTTATTATCCGAAGTTCGCATTCAGTGATTGAGCGCAAAAATGATGTTGGGAAAGTTTTGGTTTTTGGGAAAAATGGCCAGGTAGGTTCTCAGATACTCTATTTGTTATCCGCTCAGGGTGTATGTTGCCAGGGGGCTGATATTGAAGATATCGACTTAACAGACATCGATAAAATAAGAGAATTTATTCTGTCGGCAAACTCTAATTGGGTGATTAACTGTGCGGCTCATACTGCAGTAGACCGGGCACAGTCTGAAGAGCAACTATCTCACGCCCTGAATGTTGCCGCGCCAGAGGCCATGGCTAACGCCTGTGCTGAGTTGGGTTGCGGGTTTATTCATTATTCCACAGATTATGTCTTTGATGGCACGTCTTCAAAACCTTATGCTGAAGATGATTCGGTCAATCCACAGAGCGTTTATGGTAAAACCAAATATGCTGGTGAGCGGGCCGTTCTCTCCGGTCTTCCCTCTGCTATTATTTTTCGTACAGCCTGGGTCTATTCGAAAGACGGCAGTAACTTCGTTAATACCATGCTTCGACTGGCTAGAGAAAGGTCTGAGATAAGTGTGGTTGATGATCAGACTGGTAGTCCGACGCTGGCTGATGATCTGGCCCGAGTGACAGTGAATATTATTCATAAAATATCGACTGGTGATTTTGAGCATCAGGGAGGAGTTTTCCATGTGACTGGAAAAGGTGAAATCACCTGGTTTGAATTCTGTAAAGCAATTATGAGGATATCTAATATAGATGATGTAAACATAGTCCCGATATCGACAGCAGACTATCCGACTCCCGCTCCCCGACCCGGATATTCGGTTTTGTCTAATCAAAAACTAACGGATGTTTATGCTGAAGAAATGCCGCAATGGCAAGATTCTCTAGCACGATGCCTGTCGGGTTAGTAACCGGAAATCAATAACCATTTGAACTATTGCTTGCAGGATGCGCATTAGAGTTTTACGCAAATCAGAGGCGGTTAAATCTATGGCTTCGTCATTTAATGAATAAACAAGATCAATTACTAACTTTGGGGCTGACTGGTTGGCCAATCTGATAGCCGATATAGGAGATGCGCTGAAGCAGGGTGGGGCTTTTGATAGTGCTATCGATAGTTTCGTGCCTCGGCAGGTTCAGCAGGAAATGGCAACGTCGGTAATGGATGCGATTAACTATCTTGGAAAGCTAGTGGTTGAATCCGGAACCGGGACGGGTAAAACGTATGCTTATTTGATACCCGCTATAGTGAGTGGAAAAAAGACCATTATATCAACAGGGACCCGACATCTTCAGGAACAAATTTTCAATCGGGATCTTCCTGTCGTGCTTGGTGTGCTTGTAGCGGACACCAAAGTCGAAATGTTAAAAGGCAGGTCAAATTATCTGTGCCGGTATCGCCATCGATTGAACGGGCAGCAAAGTGATCTTGTTGGTAAGGAAAATGCACTGTCCTATGATGTGCTGGATAGTTGGGTTGTTTCGACCAGAACCGGCGACATCGCAGAAGTTACAGAACTGAACGAATCCTCTCCAATCTGGAAGCAGGTCACTTCAACTGCCGATAATTGCCTCGGTGGAAAGTGTCCGGATTATTCAAAATGTTTCGTCAATCAGGCGAGAAAGCGTGCTATGGAAGCTGATATTGTGGTCGTGAATCATCATTTGTTTTTCTCAGATCTGACATTAAAAACAGACGGCTTTGGGGAACTGTTGCCTCAGCATGAGGTGGTGATTTTTGATGAGGCGCACAGTATTCCCGATATTGCCTCTGGGTTTTTTGGGTTTTCGGTATCAAATTACCAGATTTACGACTTGTTTGAAGACATTGTCAGCGCTGAAAAGGAGGAGAAAAGCGGTGCCGAGTTTAGAAAGCCGATTGCCCGAATTGAACAGAAACTCAGTAATTTTCAGGGCTATATGTCAAAACAGGATAAAGACAGCGAAATACTGGAAACCCTAAGAAGTAACAAGTTTGATGAGTTGCTTGATAACCTGCTGGAACATTTGAATGAGCTGGATGCTCCTTTGACAGCGGCTTCCGGCGTTGGTGAAAATCTGGCTCGTTGTCTGGTTCGCTTTGAACAGCTATCTGGCCAGCTATCTGAATGGAGAGAAAGCCGTGATCGCAATCACGTCTGTTGGTTAGAGTCTGGACGGTCATTGGTAAGGTTTCACCAGACGCCGCTCAATGTCGGTGACCATTTTGGCAAATATTTGGAAGTGCCCGGAATCAGTTGGATTTTCACATCCGCCACCCTTGCAGTTGGCAATGATTTTTCATCTTTTTGCGATAAAGTAGGACTGCAAGAGATGGAAACCCAAAAGTGGGACAGTCCCTACGATTATTTGAACAATGCACTCCTCTATTTACCTACCCATATGCCGGATCCACGGGACGGAGATTTTGCCGAATCATTGTGTCAGCTTATTCTTGATGCAACTCATGCTAGTCACGGTCGTTGTTTTTGCCTTTTCACCAGTTATTCTATGATGAATCGGGTATTTGAGCGGGTCGCTGGTGCGATTGAATGGCCTTTGTTTGTGCAGGGCCAGGCTGCAAAACAACATTTACTTCAGCGATTTCTTGAGGCTGACAATGCTGTTTTGTTTGGAACGGCAAGTTTTTGGGAAGGGGTGGATGTAAAAGGTGAGGCACTGAGTTGTGTGATAATCGATAAGCTTCCATTTGACTATCCGTCTGATCCGGTATTAAAAAGTCAACTCAAGAAATGTGAAGAGCAGGGCGGAAAGCCATTTATGGATATCCAGGTGCCTGATGCCGTGATTGGTCTCAAGCAGGGAGCCGGTCGATTGATTCGCTCTGAGACAGACAAGGGAGTTTTGATTCTTTGTGATCCCAGGTTGATTTCAAAATCCTATGGAAAAATGTTTTTGAAGAGTTTGCCACCGATGCCGGTGACCAGAAATTTCTCAGATGTTGAAGCGTTTTATAATGGCTGAAAGTTTACTTACCAGTATTTCTGATCCATCTATGGTCCGAAATATGTTAGCCATTGATACGGTTACCGATGTTTGCAGCATTGCGGTCTCCAGTAATGGACAGACCTATCAGATTACCGAGACAGGGCAGAAAAACCATTCTCGAAAAATATTGGGAATGGTGTCCAAAGCGTTGAGGCATTTCAGTCTCGAAGTTGCAGACATTGATGATATTGTTGTTGATACTGGACCCGGGTCTTTCACTGGGGTGAGGATTGGTTTGGGTATTGCGCAAGGGCTGGCTTATGCCCTTGGAATAAAGGTGCACGAGGTTTGTTCGCTGGAAGTCCTTGCACAGGCTGCAGGGCAGGGGTTGATACTGCCGGCTATGGATGCGCGAATGGGGCAGGTTTATTGTG
>JAIBDK010000141.1 GCA_024679435.1 Gammaproteobacteria bacterium
CTGAAGTGGCAACTATATCTTGCTCAAAATGATTAAAACGATCTTCGCCCCTGACCAGATAGGCGCTGTCTCCATCGTGTTTGGTTTGTCTGACATGCGGTGCGATGAACTGAACATTCAAGCCGATTCTCCGATCATCACTTTTGTTAGGCATTGAAGAATGCAGTGTCCAGCCATGATGAAATGATGCCTGTCCGGGCTCTAGCTCACATGCAACGGCCAGCCCTTCGTCGACTTTATTTACTGTCTGACCACTGTACAAAACGTTGGTGGCATCATCAGTCATATTATGCTGCATGGCGCCGGAAATATGACTACCCGGTATCATCATCATACAACCACTGAGCAGTGTCGCTGGCGATAATGCCAACCACATTGACACCTGATCATCACTGTCGAAACCCCAGTAGGTTAAATCCTGATGCCAGCTGACGTGCGCCGGAGTATGGGGTTCCTTAATGATGTACGTGATGTTGTACAGAAGGATATCGGGCCCGAGAATACCTTCAACCACATCCAGTGCTTTCTTTTGGGTCGCCAGCTTAAAAGGAGATGTAAGCAAACTATAAATCTTGGGCCTATAGTGAATGGGACCAAATTCTAACTCCGCCTGCTCCAGGCGCCTCCGGTGACTCTCCGCAGTCTGCACATCAATTATGTCGACGGGACTTAAAAACCCGTCCCTGTGAAAATTACTAATAGAGGTGCTTTGAAGCATCGTTAACGATCCTGATTGACAAGTGCAAACTGACGTAAATTCAGGCAAATGCTATAACAACCTTTTATCCACAGGCAAGTGGTTTTTCTACGGCGTAATTTTTCGCTACACGGCTCTTCTAACCGCTAAAATAACACGCTTTTCATGCCATAAATTTAAAGCCTGATGGCACCTCTTCAACAATACCTGAGTCTTACCCGCAATCATGCCCGATTTCTGGCGTTCGGGTTTCTCATGGCATTTACATCCAGCGCCGGCCAAACCTACTTTATTGGGATATTCGGGCCTGATATCCGTGAGGTTTTTGAACTAAATCATACTCAATGGGGAAGCATCTATCTGATTGGAACTTTGTGTAGCGCACTTGTTTTGCCCTGGAGCGGGCAGTTAATTGATCGAATAGATTTACGACGGTTCACTGCGATAGTGGTTATCGGGCTAAGCATGGCCTGCCTGACTATCAGTCTTACTTCATCGGTAGTGATGCTAACCGTGGCGATATTCCTGCTTCGACACTTTGGCCAGGGTCTTACCAGCCATACCTCCATCACATCCATGGCCCGATATATGGAAGGTAATCGTGGAAAGGCCATCGCCATTGCATCGATGGGATATTCAACCGGAGAAGCGTTGCTGCCGGTTATTGCGGTTGGTGCTATCCTGCTTTTAGGCTGGAGGTCAACCTATATGGTGACCGCTCTGTGTGTACTTGGTCTGGTGCCGATCCTACTTTGGACATTGCGAGGTCACGGTGATCGACATCAAAAATTTACCGATCAGCAAACTAAAGACTCCGGAGATAAAGAGACAGTTGTTAGCAAAACCCGAAAGCAAATGCTGCGGGAACCACGATTTTATCTTTTACTTCCTGCCATTCTGGCACCATCCTATATTGGAACGGGCCTGTTTTTTCACCACCTTACCCTGGCCGACGCTAAAGGCTGGTCCGCCATCTGGGTTACCGGGAACTACTGGCTATATGCGCTATGCACAATAGTAACCTCTCTGATGGCCGGGCCGATAATCGACCGATTTACGGCGGCTCGAGTGTTACCCTATTACCTGGTGCCTTTAATTCTTGCGTTGATGCTGCTAATTCCCGCGGAAGATTCGATCTGGGTACTACCTTATATGATATTAATCGGTATAAACACCGGCATACACTTTACCGGTGTCAGTGCGCTCTGGGCAGAAATCTACGGAACGCGTCACCTGGGCGGAATCAAGTCGACAGTCGGCGCTATCGGAGTATTTGCAAGCGCTCTGGGTCCGGTATCGATCGGTATTATTCTCGATATGGGATATACATTTAACGCCGTATGTATTTATTTTTCGGTTTTTTCCGTTATATCCACAGGTTTGCTCTTAAAAGGTTTAAAACACTATTCTGTTGGTTCAAACATTAAACAACGTTTTACAAAACCAAACAAAAAATAATCAGGCCGCTTTTTCCGCCAGTATACCTTTGCTTAATCGCTGATTAGCCAGCACCTGCAGACAGGCGCTCGCTGCTTCCTCGCCCTTGATCAGGAAGTGATCGAAAAAGAATTTGTGATGAGCCGCCTGCTCATTAAAATGATGGGGCGTCAGCACCACAGATAGAACAGGCACGCTAGTGTCGAGTTGGACCCGCATCATTCCATCCAGCACGGTTGAAGCGACAAAATCATGCCGATAAATACCACCATCAACGATAAGTCCGGCAGCAACGATCAGGTCATAATTCCCGGTTTTGGCCAAAACCTGACATTGCAGCGGAATCTCAAGACTGCCTGGGACTTCAAAAACATCGATGCTCCGATCAGGAATTCCGGATTCCCCTAAACAGCGGGTAAAGGATAATCTGGATTGTTCAACGATTTCCTTGTGCCAACATGCCTGAATAAAGGCGATACGCACAGCTTCATTAGATGGGGCAAAGGGGGAGTTTCCGGTTTCGCTCATTCTGGTATCTCGCTTAAGTTTTTCGACTAATTAGGTTAGACGGAGCGAAAAATCCAGGTGCCCCAGAAATGCAAAAACATGATCATGTCATTCCTAAAGCTTACTGAATTCATTCTCTATTATCCGGACTATGACCGTCGGTTCCGGATTTAAACCGGATCTGCTGACCCTTATCTGACTATGTGTCTTACTGTGAAACATATTCAAATTGATAAAGCGCTCGCGGACTTAAGCTTTCACTCTTACCGCCGGTGGGGAATTACACCCCGCCCCGAGAATTTTCTGATCTGTGATCAGTTACCAAATTATAAAATATCCAGAACTGAGTTTCAGCAGTTTTTATCCACAATTTCGGTATCCGTACACTGAGCCCAGGATTCTTTACCTTATCTTTACCTTCCACTTACCCAACCTTTGCATCTTAAAGATGAGAATCGCATCAACAGAACAGGCAATTCAGCCTGATTAAAATGAATTACCACTAAATTACAGGAAACCTGAAATGAAAAAACGAAATGCCATAATTGCTGCAGCCGCCACCGCCATCCTTGGATCAGGTCTTGCTTTTGCAGGTGCTAAAAGCTGTGAACACAATGGAGAAGGTCACAAGAGCCATTTCTCCCAACATAAAATGGAAAGAATGCTCAGCAAGATGGATAAACACCTGAATCTTTCAGACACCCAGGAAAGCGCATTACAGGAAATACTGGAATCCAATAAAGCAGTTTTCAATGATGCCCGGCAATCACACCGGCAATTTCGAAATGAAATAGTTAATCTGGACCCGACATCTGAAAATTTTGACTCAGAGATTGAGGCCGTCGCTGAAAAAGTAGCAGATCAAGCCAAACAACGTACTCTGGAAATTGCCGCCATAGTTAAAGAGGTATCTGCTGTTCTAACCGAAGAACAGCGTCAACAGGCAAAAGAAATGATGGCAAAAAGAATGCAACGTCATCAAAACAAGATGGACGAAGGTGATAATACCTAAGGAGCTTCTGATACACTGATACCTGATAATTTCAGGAGCCTGGGAATGGGCTCCTGAAACAGTCGCTTTCAATTATCAGAGCCTAAACCTAATCCAATATCAATCCTGAATTTGATCAATTCTTCTGCAAATATCGGTGGAGACCCAAAACCACCCATAAGCATACTCATTGCAGATGATGATGAGGTTCTGGCCGGAATGCTCAGGGAATATTTCGAAGCGGAAGGATGCAAAGTGACGCTGGCTGTAAACGGCGCTGACGCTCTGGGGAAAGTTGCAAGCAACAACTACGACCTTCTTGTGCTGGATGTGATGATGCCGGTTATGAACGGTATTGACGCGCTGAAGGAATTAAGAGCGTCGAGCTCCCTGCCGGTTATCATGCTTACCGCACGGGGTGATGATCTGGACAGGATACTCGGGCTGGAACTTGGTGCCGATGACTATGTTTCGAAACCATGTAACCCTCGAGAGTTGTTTGCCCGAATACGTGCGGTGCTTCGTCGTACACAGCCATCCAGCGACCAGCCGATAACGGCACTTGAGATTGGCGATATATATGCAGACCCGACTACAAGAGGCGTAAGCCTGAACCTGACGTCAGGTAACAGAAACATATCCCTAACCCAGACAGAATTCGATTTACTTTACCTGTTTTTGGCATCATCAAATCAGATCGTTTCACGCTCTGAGATGTCAATGAAAATACTAGGAAAACCCCTGAGTCAATGGGACAGAAGCATCGACGTTCACGTCAGTAATTTGAGAAAAAAGCTGGGGCTCCATACTGATGGGCAGGAAAGAATCCGCACACTGAGAGGCAGCGGGTATATGTATCAAACTGAGAACAGTGAATGAAATCTCTTTTCGCCCGAGTATTAGCGCTGTTATTGGGATCATTTCTCCTTGTGGCACTGGTTTCATCATTGCTGTTTAAATGGGTGTCCCACGAACTTAATCCCCATGAGCAACACTTTCAGGAATTGTCCCGGGACATAGCTGAGGAAGTGATCGAAAGATACCAGTCCGGAGAGTCACGAGACTACAACAGACAACTCAAACGCCGCTTTAATGCAAAAGCCTGGATTCTGGACGCACGTAACAACCCTGTTACAGGAAACGGCCCACCGGAAAAAGTCCTCAGCCAGATCAGCGGCTATCCGTTAACCATTTTTCCTCATCAAAATCGAACAGGAAAATTCTTTATCTTCGCCCACGAAATATCCGCAGACGACGAAACCTACAAAGTTATTCTCACGTCCCACAGACCGAAATTCGGTTCGAGAATTCGAATGTGGTTTATCTGGTTTCCCATTGCCATCGTTTTGCTGGGTCTGGTGGGTGCAAGCGTGTTGTTAAGTTACTGGGTCCTTCGGCCGATTAAGATTATTCGTAAAACTTCCCGGGAGATTTCAGAAAACAATTTTAACTCCCGCATTCCCGCAGTGATAACCCGCAGACGTGATGCCTTTGGTGAACTTGGTCGGGATTTCAACAATATGACCGAACGGGTTCAGGCTACCGTTGATAACCAGGAACAGTTGCTAAGAGACGTATCCCATGAACTCCGCACACCACTCGCTCGAATTCAGGTTGCAGCTTCTCTAGTTGAACAAAAAACCGGCCGCCGGTCGGAACTGGATCGAATTGAGAGCGAGGTTGATACCCTTAACAACCTGATTGAAGATTTACTTTCACTTTCACGCTTGAAGAATCAGGCGGAACTTGAGAAACAACCTGTGGAACTTGTAGCCCTGATCTCATCTGTTATCCGTGATGCAGAGTTTGAATTTCAACAAACAGGAAAATCCGTCGCTTTTTCCTCTGAAGATTCTGTAACCATTTACGGCAATGCTAATTTAATTGCCAGTATGTTGGAAAATATCATCCGCAACGGTATGCGATATACTCAGGATAATTCAGCTTTGAAAGTAGACCTGCTTCAAAAGGAAGACTCGGTGATGATTTCCGTTGCTGATTCCGGGCCCGGCGTTAATTCAGATGATCTTGAAAGGATATTTGACACTTTCTATCGAGCAGATAAATCCCGGGGCATTTCAGGAAACCACCATGGCATCGGTCTCGCATTAGCAAAAACCATTGCTGAGACACACAACGGAAATATTAGCGCTCGCAATATTCCAGAAGGCGGTCTGGAAGTCAGAATCGAACTGCCTCTGTTTTTTAAAAATACTTAAAACCGGAAGTTTGCAGTTAAAATTTTGGCAAGGGAATTAAAGCAGATATTCAGTTTAGGTTATAGCCAGCCTTCTTCAGTGCCGTGGCAGGCAACCTGGACACCGTTACTTTGATTTTTTAGCTGGGGAATTTCAGTCTTACAGACGCTCCGAGCATGAGGGCAGCGACTGTGGAATACGCAGCCCGCGGGGAGGTTTATCGGTGTTGGCACTTCCCCCTGTAATTTTATGTGTTCTGATCGAGCCTTTCCAAGCCGGGGAATTGCGCTTAATAATGCTTTGGTATAGGGATGCCGTGGCGCCGAAAATACCTCAGATGTTTTACCCAGTTCACAAATTCGGCCCAGATACATAACGGCTATCCGTGTTCCAAAGTGTTCCACTACCGAAAGATCATGGGTAATGAAAAGATAGGTCAAATCCCGTTCTTCCTTCGCCTCTACCAGCAAATTTAAGACCTGAGCCTGAATAGATACGTCTAACGCAGAGATCGGTTCGTCCGCCACAATAAATTCGGGATCGACCATCAACGCCCTGGCAATGCTTATTCTTTGTCTCTGCCCACCTGAAAACTCATGGGGGAAACGTCCCCCCCATCCTGCATCCACTCCCACGGACTCCATC
>JAIBDK010000339.1 GCA_024679435.1 Gammaproteobacteria bacterium
CTCCTGGTCCCGCCAAATTGAACCATTATCAGGATTCAAAGCTTTATAAAAAGCCACCTCCTGATCAGGGTTAAGATGATGCTGATCCTGAAAGACCAGAAGTTGATACTGATACAAGTGCTCTCTAAAAAGAGACGCCACTGAATCACTAATTTTCGCACAGTCAAAATTTTTCACCACTGCGCCAAAGGGTTTTGCGGGTAACGGTGTTACATCCATCTCTGTCATACGCAAATTATAACCACAATCAATCATCGCAGTAACGTTCATAGAACCTCTTTTATGGCGGGCGTCTATATCGCCATTGGTAGATCGTATGAAGTAGCAGCGATAACACGGGGCCAAACCAATGACACATTTCGCGATATCGATAATCAAACAGAAACCAGCGCAAAAAAACAAATAAAAATTGACCGGCTAAATTTCAAAGGAACAATCTGAAACAAAATTCAGATCGTATTCTGCTTTGCTTACTATTCTGCGGTTAACAATAATTTAATGAATGGTTTGGGTTTCTGAATGCAATCCAGATATCCAATCAGATCGGTCATGCAGCCACTGATAGGCACAGGTAGTAATTTTTTGTCAAATAATAGAATGTCGAATTCTGGCTGACACCCATTCACTAACAATTACCGTACCCAGAATAACAAGCAGGATCAGAGACACCTGTGTCCAGGCTAACGTCGAGATAGAGGCATCCAGTTGAAGCCCAATGCCGCCGGCACCCACTAAACCCAGAACGGTTGACTCCCGAATGTTGATGTCCCATCTAAAAACACTGATTCCCGCAAATGCCGGCAATATCTGAGGGACGATGCCATAAATCAACTGTTGACCTTTAGATGCGCCAGTAGCCGTAATCGCTTCCACCTGGCTGGGATCAATCTCCTCGATTGCTTCGTACAGTAACTTGGCACAAAAACCGATAGATCGCAGCCCTATGGCAACTGTTCCCGCCAAAACGCCGGGTCCGATAATCGTCACCAGCATCAACGCCCAGATTAGCGAATTTATTGAGCGAGAAGAAACAATAACAAATAATGCAATGGGTCTAACAAAATAAACACTTGGCGTTGTGTTCCGCGCAGCGCAAAACGCAACGGGAACAGCGAACACCAATGCAATTGCTGTTCCCAGAGTCGCAATATTGATTGTGTCCCAGACGGGCTCCCAGAGGTTCGCCATGTAGGACCATTTAGGAGGAATCATGCGCTCTGCAAGGTCAGAAGCCTGAGTGGTCGCATCCATAACAAACATCCAGATCGTTTTGTCAGATATCAATTGCCAACAATATGTGAATATTGATAATCCAATCAACCAGCTCAACCAGACAGAATATTGTTGTAATGTGGTTCGTCGTTGCCATACTTTGCTATTATCTTTCTGAGAGGCCACCATTACTGCACCCACCTTCTGATATAGCTGGACACATACTCCATCACCATCACAAAAGCGATAATAATCAGCAAGATTGCCGCAGCAGAATCGAATTCATAACGATCAAAAGAAGTCAGCAACGTCGCGCCGATTCCGCCGCCACCAACAATACCAACAACCGCGGACTCTCTGAAATTGATATCCAGGCGATAAATACCGAGCCCAATCATTCTTGGCATGACTTGCGGTTGCACCGAATAATTCAACCACTGTAACCAGCCTGCACCGGTGGCTTTAATGGCTTCGGCCTGAACGGGGTCCATATCCTCGATATCTTCAGCCAGTAGCTTTCCGTAAAAACCAATGGTGCCGACGCTGAGCGCCAAAAACCCTGCGAATGGTCCGAAACCAAACAACTTGACAAAAAAGATTGCCAAAATAACTTCGGGAAAAGTTCGGGATACGGCAAGGATGCCTCGACAAAAATAGTAAACCGGTTTATAGGAAAGATTTCGAGCGGCACCAAGACCTACGGGCACTGAGAGGATTATCCCAATCACAGTGGACGTAACCGTCATCCACAAACTTTCCAGAATACCGTCAACGATAGAATCCCACCGGGAACTGAAATCCGGTGGAAAGAAAGACCCTAAGAAATCTGCACCTCGCGAACTGCCCTCCGCAGCCCGTTGCCAGTTTATATCCATGGTTCCCAGGGCAATGGATAAATAAATTGCAGCCCCACCCCACAACGACCAGCGTAATAATTTATTGCTGATTAGCGGCGGACGTTTCCAGACACGTTGAACCTTGGATGTATTCAAAGGCTTAACCTAAAATGTCTGCAGGGGCATCTAAGTTATCTTCATCCACACGCTCCACGGTAGCTTCCCAATCTTCCTCCCCGTATATTCGAGTTAAAACTTCGGGGGTCAATCCATCTGGCGGCCCATCATAAACGACTTCACCCAACTGCAACCCTATGATTCGTTTTGAAAACATTTGCGCGAGCAATACATCATGAATATTAATAATTGCTGCGAGCTGTCTTTCTTCGCACAACTCACATATCAACCGCATTATCTGCCTGGAAGTTTTCGGATCAAGGCTGGCAGTGGGCTCATCAATCAGAAGAATTTCAGGATTTTGAATAAGAGCGCGACAAATGCCGACACGCTGGCGTTGTCCTCCGGATAACTCATCGGCACGTTTATTAGCCATGTGATCAAGCCCGACACGCTCTAACAAATGAAAAGCTTCGTCAATATCGGGCTGTGGGAATTTACGAAAGAAACTACGCCAGAAACCGGTATAACCTAACCGACCGGAAAGCACATTCTCCATAACGCTTAAGCGCTCAACAAGCGCATATTCCTGGAATATCATGCCCATTTTTCGGCGTGCTTTTCGCAAACTGGAAGAACCCAGTCTAGTCAACTCCACATCGCCAAGCCAAACATTGCCCGATGTCGGCTCTACCAAACGATTGACACATCGAATAAGCGTACTTTTACCCGCACCGGAAGGTCCGATTAAAGCCAGAACCTGCCCATTGGGAATCTCAAGATTCACGCTCTTGAGAGCCATATCCCCGGTCTTGTATTTTTTAACCAGACTGTCTAATCGAAGCATAATATCTATCAGAGAAATCGCAAACCCAATCTAACCAAAGGATCCTGAAAATAATAATCCGCCTCGACGTACGTCGAGGCGGATTATTGGTTCAGGTAACCCGATTTAATCGAACAGCACAAGTAGCTATATGTTTACTTGCACGCGTAGGATACGCCGTTAGCCGCATCAATTTTCCGGATCACATCCCAGTCGGATTTGTGATGGATAGAAACAAACCGGCCTTCCTTTTTAAACTCTTCCTGAAGTGCAGATCCCTCCCATTGGAAAGTGAAGAATGCCTGCTTGATTTTAGCGGATACTGCTGGATGTAGATTATGGGCGTGTCCGTATCCGGTAGTGGGGAAAGTCGCAGACTTATAGATTGAAG
>JAIBDK010000357.1 GCA_024679435.1 Gammaproteobacteria bacterium
GGAATCATATGCCCGATCACATGACGCAGTGCCACTGGAGCGGGATGCAATGCATTAACAATTGTATTTTCCGGTGCTGTAACCTCGAATGGGGCCAGCGATGCCGCGTTGTTTGGAATTTCGGGAGCGATGGCACATTTCAACGCATAACAGGCATAGGCCCGCGTATAAACCATGGGCACATTGATACCTTTCTTATCGAGGCCCGATGTCCCTGTAAAATCGCAAACTACTTTATCATCCCGAAAATCTAATGATAGCTTAAGCTCCACCGGGTCACTGTAGCCATCTATCGTCATTGACCCTGAAGCTTGTGACCGAGGTAACGCGGCAATGCGCTCAAGGGTCGCACGCCGTGAGTTTTCAAAAATAAACTCGGCTATTCCAGACAGGTCAGTCAAACTAAATTCATCCATCATGTCTATTAACCGTCGATGACCAACTTCATTACAGGTTGCTAAAGCATAGAAATCCCCCACCACTTGATCCGGCTCTCTAACATTGCCACGAATAATAGCAATCAGTGATTTATCAACCTCCCCACGATTGGCAAATTTCATGATTGGGATATACAACCCCTCTTCATAAATAGAATTGGCATCGGCGCCAAATCCCCGCCCGCCAATATCAACAACATGAGCAGTGCAGGCTAGAAATCCTATCAAAACCCCGTTATAAAAGGATGGCGTAACCACGGTAATATCATGCAAGTGACCGGTGCCTTCCCAGGGATCATTAGTGACATAAACATCGCCCTGGAACATATTATCGTAACCAATTCGTCGAATAAAATGCCCCACAGACTCCGCCATAGCGTTAACGTGCCCCGGTGTTCCAGTCACCGCCTGTGCCAGCATCTGGCCTTCCAGATCGTATACTCCGGCTGACAAATCACCGGCTTCTCGTACCGATGTCGAAAATGCTGTACGAATTAGTGCCTGAGCCTGCTCCTCTACAACCGATATCATCCGATTCCACATTACCTGATAAGTAACAGTGCTGGTTTTCGAAACCTCAGTGGCTTTCATTGAAGTTGTTACTGTTGATGTCATTGTGCACCTCCTGCTCGTGCTGACTTCTCTTCGTTCACTACGTGATCCCTTTGCATAACATCAAGACAACCATCAGTCTGACAAATCGCTAGTCTGCTCGAGGGTAAAATAATTGTGGTTTCGTCTTCAGTTATTGCAGCCGGGCCATCAACAGTATCTCCCGGCATGAGACTATCGCGCATTACCAGAGCTGACTCTGCATATTCTCCCAGTGCGGGGTCAAAAATCTGCCGGTGATCGCCTATCGGCACGAAACTTGATGCTGACATTACCTCAATGCCCTCCGCAGGATCTGTAAGCGTTGTAGCATTTGCCGACCAAACGGTAATTTCAATATCCATTCCTTCCACCGCGCGCCCGAACAAAGTGATGTAATCTTTTTCAAACAGCTGCTTAAAAGTATCTACATTCGGATTCATTGCCACATCGGAATCCAGCACCACGGGAATTTCCTCCCCCTGTCCGGCATAACGCATATAGGCCTTATATTCAGACTGGACCTCCGCTTCACCATCACAGGAACGGACAAATCGTGTTGCTTCAGATTCTAGATCACCTAAAATGACGCGAACGGCGGTTCCGTCAAAATCAGACAATCGCATGTAAATGCTTCTATTCGCTTCAAAACTGAATGGGGCTCTCAGAAATCCTATCGCAGATCCTACGCCTGCGCCCGGTGGAACCAGCAACCGACTCACTCCAAGTTTCTCGCATAATCGACCAGCGTGCAGGGGTGCCGCGCCTCCAAAAGCGATCATCGTATACTCAGATAAATCCTCACCGTTCTCTACAGCATGTACCCGAGCGGCGTTGGCCATATTCTCATCCACCACTTCTGCCAAACCGTATGCCGCCGTTCTTGAATCCATATCCAGCGGTTCACCCAAGGTGTTTTTCAGCGCCGCATCTGAACTCCTGCTATCGAGTTTGATCGATCCACCGGCGAAATTATCAGGGTCGAGTTTACCCAGAATCAAATCCGCATCAGTAACCGCAGGCTTTGTGCCACCAAGACCGTAACAGGCCGGACCGGGCTCTGACCCAGCGGATTCCGGGCCAACTCGAATCTGGCGCATGGCATCCACATGAGCCAGTGATCCTCCCCCTGCTCCAATTTCAACCATATCAATGACCGGAATGGAAATCGGCATTCCCGAACCTTTCTTAAATCGATATGTTCGTGCAACCTCAAACACACGGCTGGTGCGCGGGGTCTGGTTTTTAATTAAGCAAATTTTTGCGGTGGTGCCACCCATGTCAAAGGAAAGCACCTTATCCAATCCATATCGTTCTGCAATATGAGCCGCAAATACCGCCCCTCCAGCAGGACCTGACTCAACCAGCCTTACAGGAAATTCAGCAGCGCTCTCAATGGATATAATTCCACCACCGGAATGCATCAAGAAAATTGGACAATTTACCCCTTCACTTTCCAACTGCCCGCCGAGTCGACCAAGATAACTCTTCATCATCGGCTTGATATACGCATTGGCAACGACGGTATTAAATCTTTCGTATTCACGCATCTGCGGTGAAACTTCCGACGATAGCGAAATCATCGCATCCGGAAGCTGCTCTCGCACTACATCTCGAATTAATTCTTCGTGTGCGCTATTTAAATATGAATGCATCAAACCGATCGCTATGCTTTCATAACCACCTTGCTTGATTACTTCAACCAGCTGCTCAACCTCATTTCGGCAAAGAGAAATCAGAACTTCACCCTTGGCGCTGATCCGCTCTTCAACGGTATAGCGTTGCTGTCTGGGCAATAGGGGTTCTGGTAATGTCAGATTCAAGTCATACTGTTCAAATCTTGACTCGCTACGCATCTCAATGACATCTCTGAAACCCTGAGTAGTTATTAAAGCGGTATGTGCGCCACGTCGTTCAATTAAGGCGTTGGTTGCAAGGGTTGTGCCATGAATAATTTGATCAATTTGCGCAGGCTTAATATCTGCCTGAATACAAACCTGTTTCATGCCGGCTATGATGGCCTCCTCTGGTGCAACATAAGTAGTCAGGACTTTTGCAGAGTATTGGGTATGCCCTACTTCCAGCACAATATCAGTAAAAGTGCCGCCTATATCCACACCCATTCGAATTGAGGAAGAATTCATTTGTAAAAAGCCTGGTCTTACCGAATTTATTAGAGTTACAGTTTAAATTGAGACAATGAA
>JAIBDK010000315.1 GCA_024679435.1 Gammaproteobacteria bacterium
AAACCGTAGCAGACCGGGTAATTTTTATGGATGTCGGAGAAATCATCGAAGAAAATGAACCCCAACAATTTTTTGATAACCCTCAACACGACAGAACCAAACTATTCCTTAGTCAAATTCTTAATCACTAAAGATCTAAAGATTCACAATAAAAAAAGGGGAAGGCTTTAGCCTTCCCCTTTTTTTATTGTGAGGGCAGTCCAACGAATCTGCGTGACATAATGGTTAACAGGCAGGAAATGAATCGAGAGTAGTGGCGCCATAATACCGCCACATTAAAAGAGCGACAGCACTGCGGTGGGGAGACCAACGCTTACAAAACTCCAGAGTGAACTTTTCGTCTGGTCTGGATCCCAGCCCCATATATTTCTGAATTGCCACCTGCAGAGCCAAATCTCTGGCAGGATACAAATCTCGCCTGCCAAGGGCAAACATGGCATAAATCTCAGCCGACCAGAGACCTATCCCTCGAATACTGACAAGGTTACTTAGGACGTCAGAATCTTCCATAGTGGCCAAACTGTCAATATCAACTTTACCCTGGAGCATACTGTCCGCAAGATCGAATATATATTCAGCCTTTCGCATCGACAGACCACAAGCGCGCAACGCATCTTTTCCCAGAAATATAATTTTTTGAGGCGTGACCTTTCCCCCACACCGAATTTCAAAGCGCCGCCATATAGCAGACGCAGACCGCGTGGATAACAACTGAGAATTAATTATGTTTGCCAGGGTAGAAATTCCAGGGTCTTTCCTCCTACTCATCGGATAACCGCAAGAAATAATTACTTCAGACAAACCCGGGTCAAGATATACGGCTTTTTTGAGCTCACTCTTAACGGAGAAATACTTAATTTTCGGTAATGGTGCAGTCATCGTACAGATAGTTGAATTGCTTTAAAATATCTGCCGTATTTTTGAATTTTCATATAAGCTACTAATCAATTAGATAGACACCTGACTGACAAAAGATTATACCCTTAAACCTGAGAATCAAAGGATTTCCACGACCCGACTATAATTATGCGTGTACTAATAATCGAAGACGATGAAGCAACTGCCGCCTATATCCACAAGGGCCTTTTAGAAGGCGGGCACAGTGCAGATACGGCGACTCAGGGAGATCATGGACTAACAATGGCCAGTAACGATAACTATCATGCATTGATAGTCGATAGAATGCTGCCGGTTCTTGACGGATTGACACTGATCTCAAAACTTCGCGAGGCTGGAAATCAGACTCCAGTTTTGATACTCAGTGCGCTAGGCGATGTAGATGATCGAGTAGAAGGTTTAAAGGCGGGTGGCGATGATTACCTTACAAAGCCATTCGCTTTTTCTGAGCTTTTAGCAAGACTTGAAGCACTGGCTCGTCGATTCTCAGCAGAAGCGCAGGAGACGGTTCTGACAGCGGGAGATTTAGTAATGGATCTTTTGGGCAGAGAAGTGAAACGCGGAGCCACCGTGATTGATCTCCAACCCCGGGAATTTCGTCTACTGGAATACTTGATGAGACATAGCAATCAGGTGGTTACTCGTACCATGCTGCTGGAAAATGTCTGGGATTACAATTTCGACCCTCAAACTAATGTCATAGATGTTCACATCAGTCGACTGCGTGGAAAAATTGACAAGCATTTTGATACCCCAATGCTGAACACCGTTCGCGGGGCAGGATACATCTTACGTGCAACAAAGGCGTAATTTATTCCACAGCTATACTCTGAGGCTGGCATTACTCTATGCCATAATTTTCAGCACTTCGACGCTGTTTCTATTTTACTTTTTCTACGTCTTCACTGCGTCATATATGACCCAACAAATGGACAGCACCATCCAGGCGGAAATACAGGGGCTCGCTGAAAGATACGATCAAGAAGGCCTGCAAGGACTTAGCGAACTTATTGCTGAAAGAATAAATCGACAACAAGCTACAGGCAATTCAATTTACCTGCTTACCACCTTTACCCTGCAACCACTGGTTGGAAACCTGGATAGATGGCCAAAAAATGCTTCTATTAATAATGACTGGATAGAATTTCAACTAGAGATAAACGAACAAACCAGTGAAACTCACGTTGCCAGGGCAAAAATTTTCCGACTTCCGGGCAAATATGGATTGCTAGTCGGCCGGGATATTCATCAGCTTACAGAAGCAAAAAGGCGAATTATTCAGGCATTAACATGGGGGTTGGCAATCATGGTAATGCTGGCGTTCCTGGGGGGGATAGTCCTCAGTCGTCGAACGGTCAGAAAAATTGAACGGATTAACCAGACGACTCAAAGCATTATGTCCGGAGATCTGTCAAGGCGCGTTCCGGTGACAGACAGAAACGATGATTTTGATCAAGTTGCAGACAATTTGAACCAGATGCTTGATCGGATTCAGATGCTCATGGAGGATATCCGACGAGTTTCTGACAATATAGCCCACGACCTTCGGACGCCGCTCGCCCGATTAAGGCAGCATCTTGAGGAAGCAAGACTGGAAGAAGATCCCTCCTCTAAATCTGCAATGAATCTAGAGCAATCGATTAAGGAAGCAGATTCCTTGCTGGGTACATTTAATGCATTGCTGCGGATCGCCCGAATTGAAGCCGGCCAGGTCAGAGCCGGTTTCGGGGATGTTGACTTTCATTCCCTTCTAGAAGATATCGTCGAGTTTTATGAGCCATTGATCGAAGAAAAAAACCAGACTCTGGAAACAACCATCGACGCCAATATCGTGTCTCAGGGTGATCGTGACTTACTGTTTCAAGCGTTCGCCAACGTTCTAGAAAATGCGATCAAGTACACACCGGATAAAGGAAATCTCTCGGTCTCCCTGATAAGACTCAATACAGAGCTCGTTATCACTATAGCCGATAACGGGCCGGGAATACCTGCTTCAGAAAGAGACAAGGTATTTAGACGATTTTATCGACTCGATCAGAGTCGAAGCAGCAGCGGTAATGGGCTTGGATTAAGTATGGTATCCGCCGTAGTTTCACTGCATAACGGCAGTATAGACCTGGAAGACAATATTCCCGGACTACGAACTATTATTCGCCTGCCGATGATGAAAAAGAAGGCATAGACAGAAACCCTAAAACGCAAGCTAAATACCCACACACAAAGCGGTCTTAAAACTAAGCGTAAGTTGTAAAAACCTGGACACGATCTTACAATTTAACTAATCTAGTTATGATATCGCTTAACATTAGGTGGCCGAGTTTTGCCCTAAACAGTCATCGAGCCACTTCAAATATTTTTGCTTAGTATGAATTTATCACAATAAAAGCAATATTCAGTCTGTTCCCGGTTCATACCTTTGCTCCAGCCGATGGATAATGTGCTCGCCTTCAAGCCCCTGTAACTGCACTGAGATCGTGTTGACAAAGCGGTAATCCCGCGTGTCGCCGACCATTTTGCGAGTGGCATCAGAGACCTTTATTTCACCCGGGGCGGCCAGGGCCGCGATTCGGGCTGCCTTGTTGACAACGGTACCAAAGAAATCATCGTTCGTCTGGACCACATTGCCGGTATGGATGCCAATGCGCAGAGAGATAGCAGGTCCGTCAGACTGATTACTCGCTTGTAGGATCGCCTGCGCGGCGTGCAGCGCCTGAGCGGGCTCTGAAAAGCTCGACATGGTACCGTCG
>JAIBDK010000482.1 GCA_024679435.1 Gammaproteobacteria bacterium
GAATGCCAGCTGAAGAATACCGGCACTGTATCCTGCCTGAAGAACAAGACGCATACGTTTCTGCTGGTTAGCCCGCACACGATGGCCGGGAAGTAGCCGAGTGAATTATCTGTAAATTATGCACTTCTATTTGACTTGATTGAAAAAGGCCGTCTATCGACGGCCTTTTTTATGCACCATAAAGTCTCGGATGAATTGTGGTCTGTCCTGAATGGCGCTTACTTAAGGCAGATTACGACTTCCCGTCATTCCGGCGCAGGCCGGACAAAAGCGCAGCGCGTTGAACGCCCACAGGGCGGCCCGCAGGGTGAGCGAAGCGAATAATCCAGGGAATAAAGCCACCGACGGTGCAGCTGGATCCCGGCCTGCGCCGGGATGACGGTGGTTTTGGCTTAAGTAAGTGCCATTCTGGTCTGTCCCCGATTTTTCGCCCCGACCCGGCAGAGGTCGTTAAACAACAGTAATTATTTTAAACAGTCTCAGAAGCAACAAGCCCCGCGCTGCCGGGCTTGGGTGGGGTATTCTCTTCTAAAACAATTCATTTATCGAAAAGCATAAACCAATATCCCAATTAACGATATTAAAAATACAGTTCTCAATATTCGCTCGTAAACTGTATACGGAGTTTTCGTTACGTCATGCCAAACAAATAAGCGGAACAACGAGACCCCCTCTCTCCTTGATGCATTTCTTGCGACCATGAACATACCAACAAAGAATATAAAAAATGCCAAGACGATAAGACCGATCCGATCAGGCGTTAACATTCCTGTAATATCTATCTTATCCACAATGAAATACCCTAGAAGCCTAGGAATCCATGTTTGCTAGAGAAAACCAAAGTACCCGTTGCATTATACCCTCCGCCCAAACCAAGACCACGTTGAAAATATATTCCTGTCACATCTCCATTATTATCAAGCGACACCCCTCCACCTAAAACTCCTGCAAATGCACCAACATCAACTCCGACACCTGCTAAGTCGCATACACTGCCTTTGTTAAGTGAAAAACCTTCAGTAATTTTTGCGCCCGCTTCAAAACCACCCAAATCAAGAGAAGCAAAAACCCCGCTGTCAAATTCACCGCCAAAAAATCCAGGGAACGAAGCGGCAACACCTACTGCAATTCCGTTAGGGGTTGTGTCGAGATCTAGAAACTTCGCAACTGGCACTGCTATCCATGTAGGCAATCGCAAAGTAGCGCCGTATGTTATCGTGTCCAATCCAAGCGGGTCAACGTGGGTAAGAGGATTTGCATCAGCATAAAGGTACGGATTGAATCCACCCTCCAGCCCAATGGGGTCAGCTGTCAGATAGCGTCCGGTGTCAGGACAGTAATATCGGAAGTAATTGTAGTGACACCCTGTTTCACTATCGAAATACTGACCCGGAAACCGCACATTCATATCCACTGTGCTCGCGTCATCTATCATCGCCTTCCCAAATGGATCATAAATAGCTCGCCAGATCTCATTTCCTGTCTCATCCGTCATCACCTGTGGCGTTCCAAGATGATCGTTATGCACATATGATAATGTTGTCACCATTGATACCGGCCCACCACCTACCCTCACAAACCGTGCTGCATCTGCGGTTGTTTTACCTGTCGCATCACTAACCTCTATGTATTCGGAACCGTCACCGTCGAAGTAATAGTTTCCAACCAGCAGCCAGTTCCCTCCGCCTGTA
>JAIBDK010000109.1 GCA_024679435.1 Gammaproteobacteria bacterium
AAGCAGCACCATCTTCTCAGGGAATCCTGAAGAGAGTCGGGTGAGTTTGGGTGTTTGTTCGTCAAGCCAGTTTAGCTGCATAAGTATAGTAACGTTCAAGGCGTTCAAGGCGTCATAGTACTTGAATCCCCATGGCGAGTGGAGAGCATAGGTCTTGACCCTTACAAATACGGGACACATTCGCTTCGGCGAACAAAAGCTGCTTTGATTTACAAGAACACTTGAAACTTACGGGCCGTTCAGCTACTGCTCGGACATGCCAAGCTGAAAAGTACCATTCGCTACCTTGGGATTGAGGTCGATGATGCCTTGCAGATCTCTGAACGGGTGGAACTGTAAGCCATTGGTGGAGGCAGCATCTACAGGTGCTGCCTCCACCATTTCCTGGTTCAGCGAATGTCGCATTTGGATCAGAACGGACGTTCAGCAGACACGCGTCATCGCTCTGGTGATGATTACTGTACGACCGGAGTCGGCCAGAAGTGGACTCACAGGGCATAGCAGTGAGAGGCTGCTCTCAATCAGAAGCGGACCTCTAATGCTCTGGAATGAACAGCAGTAACTCCGTGAACTGCTATTCAGTGGTTTTTAATTGATAATGAAAATTTCGATACAAGCGGCCATTCACTAAAAATTAGCCCTGTTACTCTTTATTTTATGATATATCCACAAACCCCTCTCTTAAGCTGTTAACCTGATACATAACAACACTAAATTTCAACACAAATTGAGGATATAATGCAGAAAAGACATCGAATACAATTTCCAAAAGCAGAATCATCAAATCTACAGCAAAACCAATCCTACTTTTATCTTCAGGAATCAAGTAAACAAAGAAAAATCAGATTTCATGACTACGATGAAATTTATCAAATTCCAGGATTGTATGAACAATTATTTTACGATCGTCTAAAGTGCTCTTCACCACTTAAAGTGACCTCGATACTTGAAGCTGCAGTAAGACAGTCTCAGGATAATTTTTCCGAGCTTCGCGTATTGGATTTAGGTGCCGGCAATGGCATGATGGGCGAAGAACTGAAAAAACACGGTGTCTCACGATTAATCGGTGTCGATATTATTGATGAAGCACATGACGCTGCCATTCGAGACAGACCCGGTATATATGATGCCTATTATGTCGAAGATTTTACTTCGCTGAATGCCGGTATAAAAGAAGAAATTATTTCATGGCAATGTGACTGCATGGTCACCGTTGCAGCGCTTGGATTTGGCGATATTCCGGTAAAAGCATTCGTAGAAGCATTCAATATTATCAAAAGCGAAGGATGGGTTGCATTCAACATCAAGGAAAGTTTCTTTGATACAACGGATGAGTCAGGCTTCTCTAAAATGATCCGCGAGTTAACCTTCTCGAAACATCTTGATGTTTATTATATTGAACGCTATCGACACAGGTTATCCATTGACGGAGAGCCGCTTTATTATTTCGCCATTGTTGCCAGAAAAAAATCTGATGTTCCTTATTCGTTTTTGCAATCCAAAGGTATCGAGATATAACAGAGACAAACCCGGCATGCTGACATAGCGTTAAAGTACTGTGTCAGCATGCTTTTGTTGTTCGCCTCAACGACCTTAAGAATATGGTTAGTTTGTTTCGTACCCACTTTTCGTTGTTTGCGGCGACAGCTATTTTGTTACTAGGCTCCGGACTGCTTGGCACCCTGGTAGCCTTACGAGCAGAAGTTGAATCTTATCCTCAAATAATAATTGGCCTGATCATGTCAGGCTTTTTTATGGGTTATGTTCTTGGCTCCCATTTCTGCCCCCAGGTAATTCGAACTTTCGGACATATTCGTAGCTTTTCTGTCTTCGCCGCCATGGGATGCGTCAGTGTGATCCTTCACGGCCTCATTATCGACCCCATTGTTTGGCTAATACTGCGTGTTATTACTGGCATCTGTATGCTGGGAATGTACCTCGTAATCGAATCATGGCTTAACAGTCTTGCAACAAACAAAACACGGGGCAGCCTTTTTGCCATTTACATGGCGGTTAATCTGCTTGCATTGGGATGTAGCCAATACCTGTTACTGATATATAAGATTGAGAGCCTTGCCCCGTTTGCCCTTATCGCTTTGTTTTTTTCCCTGGCACTGGTACCTATCGCACTTACTCGCATAGAACAACCGGCACAAATCGAAACCGGCCACCTTGGTATCAAACATCTCTACGCTACTTCACCGCTTGCATTTTTTGGTGCATTACTTTCAGGCATTATTAATGGTGCATTCTGGGGTATGGGCGCGATCTATGCGCTCAGTGCTGGTTTTGATATAGCAGGTGTTACGCTGTTTATGAGTGGCGTTGTTTTTGGTGGTTCGATATTACAGTGGCCACTTGGCCATTTATCTGATCACTATGATCGGCGTTTAGTCATCGTCGTGGTCAGTATCATGGCCAGTGCCTCAGCGATAACCGTATTCTATATGATTGAGTCGCACCATGCTGTTGGACTTCTGGCCGCATTTATCTTTGGTGGAAGTGCGTTTTCAATCTACCCACTCAGTATGGCGCATGCCAATGATAACGTTGAGACCGCACAGGTGCTTGAAACAAGTCGCGGACTTTTATTACTCAGTGGTATCGGTGCTACCATCGGCCCGCTCACTGCAGGTATGTTAATGGGATGGTTTGGCGCACAAATGCTAATGCCTTATTTTTCTGCACTCATGTTGTTACTCGCCGGCCTTGCCCTGATGCGACGTACGATTGGTTCGCCGATAAGTACATCCGCACAAGGAGACTTCGTTATCATGGCACGCTCTTCACCGGCGATGCTTGAACTCGATCCCCGCGCAGAACCCATTGAGGATATTAGTAGCGGTTAAATAAACCCTGATTAATTAAATAAGAGTCACGCCTGTTAGCGTATTCTTATTTTGATTCGGGTACTAGGTCCGGTATCAGGTAGAAACCTGTCGTTCATTTTTGCTACGGGATTACCGCCTGGCAATTCTGTGTACGGGGAAGATCGGCCAACTCCTGCCCTTCACGGATGACCAGCGAACGGCGACTGTGCATAAACGGTCTTTCATAAAACGATTAAGATCAATTGTCTTAGTTGTCGTTTTCACGTGATAATTAACAATTCGCCACACACAGGTCGCCATCACCCCAAGGAGCATCCATGCATATACCGAGCAATAAAAAAGTTGTCTGCATTACTGGAAGTGTCTGGACGGGAAGCCGGGTAGCGCCGCGTCGCATGCTGGTGAAGGATGGTTTTCTTCGACCCGCCTGGTTTACCACAGGCCGTCCGTTGACAGATGCAGAATATCGTCATGTATCACTGGCCCAGTTTCATCTGACGAATGCCGAAAAGAACGTACTCGCCCATATCGAATATGCCGGGGGGGTCGTTGGAGTTATGCGAGAAGACTTCGAGTCCGCCATGGTCAACGCCGAAAAGGGTGTGCTCGTCGTCGGTCCCCCGGAAATTGCCACGCAGCTGGCTGCAACGATACCCCAGGCAATCATTTTCTCAATCAAGAGCGCTGGGATGGAACTGTCTGAAAATAGCGAGGCGGCGCATCGGGCCGGCCAGTTACATCGCATTGATGTGGACGTCCTTGACCCGGGGGGATGGATAACGGTTTATCGTTCCATGATGGATATCATCGGGTTTCCAGTAAAGGATCATCCGTTCTGACCCCGAATATTACTCTGATGATCACCATGGATGTTATGGGTATGAAGAGCCGATCCGGCCCTGACCCGTAAAGGTCCGAGCTCAGTACATTCCTGACCTTTAAGGAAATTATATGTACTTCCGCTTCGGAGCGGATTCTTGCCGTTAAGTGTTTGGTTATATTAGGACTGACTAAACGGAAGGTTTCGAGCGGTAAGTTGCCGTTCCCTGGCCCCTTCCCTACTTCTGCTTTGCCGCAACTCCGGTCATTCGTAACGTTAGAGTTGTGGGGCTGCGCAGTGAAGTGGAGCGTCCCACACGAACGACTTGTTATAACCCATCTTTAATGAACCTGATTGTATATGAGTTATCCGCATTTTTGCCGGCCACTAAGTTTGTTACTTGCGCCACAATAGTATAAATCCCTTCTCGATCACTATCCTCTAAGATTAAATCGAGAGCAGGGTCACCCATTATATGTGCCTCGAGATATACCGGACACTAGACTGGATAACACTCTGCGTTTTGACCACATTGAATAAAGGCCGGGTTACGCTTCGTTGGCGCGCCGCAGACGGGCCTCTACCCGGGCGTTGTTTAACCGGCTGTTGTCGACCACTTCGGGATACAGGGGATAAAATTTTTCTATATCGAAAACGTAATCGCATGCGGCCTGCTCCAGGCGTTGCCTCACCGTGAGGGGCAGGCCATCCATCATCAACAGCCGTGGTGCGAGCCGCTGCAGATAGAGATCGCAAATCCGCTGCCATTCCGGGTCCTCCCACTCATCTCTGATAAGACAGGGCGGAAAGTCGTCCGCCGTCGTCTTGGTTCGTTCGAACCATACAGCCCGCGGCTTGCTGCCTGCTCGGTTTTCGACCAACTGCTGCAGGCGGTAGTTGACCGGCGGCTGGCTGTCAACCTGCGCCTCTGAGTCCGGATCCGGCACCGCGAGTTGCGCCGCCGGAATGGAAAGCCACTCAGGTGGTGGCACTGCCCGCTTCATATCTTCCTCAGAGATGCAAGAATGCAGCAGTGCGAGGGGGCTTTCATCGTTGCCGTCCAGCAGCCAGTATTCGTAACGATCCGCCGCCTCGAAAGGCACGCGGACGGTGCTGATCGCCTTGAAAAACCGTTGGTTGTCTGAGCGAACCCGTTCAGGTTCTAGCGAGGATCGAATGACGCGGGTCTTGTGCTGATCACCTTCGATAGTCACTATAAGGGCAGGATTCACTCTCGGATCGTGGCTGAAGGGTTCATTAAGTGTTTTCTGGCTTTCGTCCTGCGCATAGCGTATTGCCCAGTTCTTCCCGTCCAGGCTCAGGGCACGCGCCCAGCCCATTTCGGCGACCTGGACGACACCGACATACGGTTGCAGCAATCGTTTGGAGTATACGTTCATCATGTCAGGCTCACCCCGGCTTGTTCGAACATCATGACTCGATACACTCGCGATTCGGCGGTGGTGTTACCGTTTTAACCCGCCAACCTGGAATGAAGCTTACGGGTAAGGCCATTTCTATCAACTCTTTCCACATTTTTCGAATTTGATTCAGACGCTTCATCAATTCTTTTAAGCACATAACGTTTGAGTTGAGCTGCCATTGACGGCGACGAGCAGAGCGGTAGCGACGCGAGGAAGCGGTCAAGGGTCAGCTCGAATGACTAGTTATGTGTTTTTAAATGCATTTAGTAAAAAGGGCTCTGCCCCCCCTCTTTAATCACTGACCCATTTATTTCTTTAAATTTAAATTATCTCCAAAAATATCATCAGGTATCAAAGTATAGAAATAAGGGACATAGGTTAAAACTGTACCTTGATATATACCAAGTTTTCTCCATGTATCAGTAAGTTCGGCTGAAAGAGATTCGCTGTATGGGTCTTTTTTTAACGCTTCTAATATCGATATTAAAGGTTTTAAACTGTCTTCCTTTGCGTATCTATTTAACATCTGAATTGCGTCATCAATTTTTTCGACATTCATATTATCTGTAATATTACTCATATTTCTTTTTATCCGTTTTTATCAAACATTAAGGGGAGCTGCCCCTCTTTTATTTTTGCATTCCATCTAATACACATAACTACTAACCTCAGTTGCGCATGCGAAGCATGAGTCAACTGCAGGGATTAGTTCTACGGCAACTCTCCGACTTATATCGCTTGGCATGGAAGGGCGAGATACGATGGTGAAACCTATTGGAGAGCGAAGAACGAAAGCACTGTCGCCTCTAAGCGAGCTTGAGTCGCTGTGCTTTCGTTCCTCGCTTTTTATCATATTTTTTAAACCTTGTATGTCGGCATTCCAGGGCAAGATTTATCAGATAATTCTGAGTCTGTCCGTGGAACTACAATTAGAGGGCCTAAAAGTCAGGTTTGCGTTATGACTTTTAGGCCCTGTTTGTATTTCTGATTTGATAAAAATCAACATGATAATGTCATGCTACATAGCCTAACCGGTTTTACAAACCTCACTCTAGAAAACACTGGTAGACCTGAAAGAGTCGATACCCGCATGAGTCTGAATGTCCTACTTCAGTACATTGCTGACTTACAAGCATAATTTCTGAACGACCGGAATGGAGCCGACACCGGTCATCCGAGTAATTCACTCAGGAATTTGCATCTGAATGGCAGAATTTTTCCAGACTTGCCGTTCCCAGACTGCCTGGCGAACGACAAGCTTGCCGCAATAGTTGCCGTTCACCTCAGGCAATCTGTACTACCGAGAATGACCAACTCCTGTCCTTAACGGTTACTCGCAATAACGGCAAGTTCATACGCAGAGCGGTCATTCAGAGGCATATGGAGATTGGTAAAAACTACATATCTTCAGTGAGTCCTGATATTCATGAAGCTCCAAATATTCAGGGATATTTGGGTTATCGTGAATGGGGTTGATCTCATAACTAAATAAATAAGGCCCCACATAGGGGCCTTATTTTCAATCCATGCACAGTTCTTCTGCCATCTACAAGGGGAGATTGCAATTCCCTGTTGCCTTGACAAAATCACGGGAAGTGATGCCATCACGGCCGGGGTCGAAACCCTTTACTTTACCTACGAACTTGATATCAGCGTCACTGGGAAATTCTGGCAAGTCAAAATCACCACTTGCGGAGCAGGTGGATCCATTGCACATCCAGTTGTCATCAAGATCGAGTTCTGCAGTGCTCTTCATTTCCACGTCATCTACCATCCACTCCGCCTCAAATTCAACATCGACACCATAGCTAGGAGCCTCAGCATCATCCCATGATACTTCACAGGTGCTTGTATCGCCCCAACTACACGCACATGTAACACTGCCAACATCATATGGTGAAACGGGATGAGGTTGCTTGGCATTAACTACAAACGATGCACAAGCCAGGGATGCTGCGATTGAGATAAGCGTAATATTTTTCATCGGTATTTCTCCTTTATCCAAAAATATATTTAGGTCTGTAATTTAGTCCAGGATTCTGTATTACCCCGGACCTGCAACAGGTGGATACGTTAAGAGATCACGGTGGGGATGGTTGTGATTGCGCTCACATTAACTTGGGTGTGTGATAAACAGAGATTGCATTTATGACATGAGTCACATAACGATCCAGGAAATATCTAAGGTCAATCGTCAAGTGTTTGCAGCTTTTCTGACATATGACTTAAATCTCTAATTTTTCGGCCAAGGTCGACGGACTGCCGATTCACATCCGGCCTCTGTAGGTCTGCTTTCAGTAGATAACGGAAATTTAGGACAATATTCTGAACTTCCGTTTCGGAGCAGATTCTTGCCGTTTAGTGTTTGGTTATATTAGCGCTGACTAAACGGAAGGTTTCGAGCGGAAATCAATGGGGTCAGACTCGATTGATTTGCTTGCTGCAAGGAGATAAAGGGCTCTGACCTCTTTAATAGTTGGCGAGGACTGGAACCGGCCAATAGACTAGTCATTCCCAAGATTCAGGTGAACGTCTCGGGTCAGCAATAT
>JAIBDK010000422.1 GCA_024679435.1 Gammaproteobacteria bacterium
AAAACAATGCTTGAATTATTTTGTAATATGCGAGAACTTTGAAGCCTGTTTGTTCTCTAAATCGTCAATATTGAGGATATAAATATGCAAAATTTCCGCGTTGTTTCGACTTTATTATTCATCTGGTTAGCGACATTGGTGGGCTCGTCGTATGCTGACCAGACGAACCCGGAGCTCGATCAGTTGTTTCTGTTGCTTCAGGATTCTGAGGACCCATCAGAAGCGGCCGTGATTACCCAGAAAATCTGGGAAAACTGGTATCAAACCGATGACGACACCACAGAAAAGCTGATGGAAATGGGGCAGTTGAGTATGAAACAGGGAAAACTGGATGAGGCGGTAAAGTTTTTTTCAAAAATTATTGAACTGCAACCCGATTTTTCCGAGGGCTGGAATCGCCGGGCAACGGTGTATTACATGATGGGTGAATACGAGCTTTCAACCATTGATATTGCGGCTACCCTGAACCTTGAACCCCGTCACTTTGGCGCACTGTCAGGCCAGGGAATGATCTACACGATGCTCAACAACCGGGATCAGGCGTTGAAATACTATGAAAAGGCACTGCAATACAATCCGCATTTACCCGGCATTAAACGCAGTGTGGAGTTGATCCGAAAGTCCATTGAGAAGGAAGTGATCTAGTCTTGCCCTTTAGTTCCTATTGTTAATATTGCTCCCATAGTTGGTTAAACTCCTGTAAGCTCCGCGCCGCCCTCACCGGGCTTGTGAAAACAACCTAAAGGATACTTATGGGCTTCAAATCTCTGGGGCTTTCCGCCCCCATTCTCGATGCTATCGATAAAAAAGGTTATGGCGAACCCTCTCCCATCCAGAAACAGGCGATTCCGGCTGTTTTGCTGGGCAAAGATGTTATGGGCGCGGCTCAAACCGGAACGGGAAAAACAGCGGGATTTACCCTGCCAATTCTCCATCTCTTGTCTAAAGGACCTCGGGTAAAGGGAAATCATGTTCGCAGTCTGATTCTAACCCCGACCCGGGAGCTGGCCGCTCAGGTTGCCGAGAGTGTGGCTACCTATGGTCGTAATCTTCCTTTACGATCCGCGGTGGTTTTTGGTGGAGTAAAGATTAATCCGCAAATGATGAAGCTTCGAAAAGGCGTTGACATTCTGGTTGCAACGCCCGGTCGACTGTTGGATCTATACAGTCAGAATGCAGTGAATTTCTCCCAACTTGAAATTTTGGTCCTCGATGAAGCTGATCGTATGCTGGATATGGGTTTCATCAGGGATATCAATAAAATCATCGCCCTGTTACCCAGGAATCGGCAAACCCTTATGTTCTCGGCGACATTCTCCGAAGATATTCGTAATTTGGCCAAAAAGCTGGTTCGTAATCCCGAAGAAATCTCCGTTAGTCCACGAAATACAACGGTGGAAAAAATTGAGCAATGGGTTTGTCCGGTAGACAAGAAACGTAAACCGATGCTCCTTGCCAAACTCATTAACGATAACGATTGGTATCAGGTGCTGGTTTTTACCCGCACCAAACACGGCGCCAATAGACTGGCAAAGCAATTAGAAGATCGGGGAATTAAAAGCGCCGCCATTCACGGTAACAAATCTCAGAATCAGCGAACCCGAGCGCTGGCCGAGTTTAAGAAAAACGTGACACAGGTCCTGGTGGCGACGGATATTGCCGCCCGTGGTCTGGACATTAATCAGTTACCCCATGTGGTGAATTTTGATCTGCCCAATGTTCCTGAGGATTATGTCCACAGAATCGGCAGGACCGGCCGGGCCGGAGCAGGCGGAGAGGCGATTTCACTGGTCAGCGCAGATGAGGCCGAGCAACTGTCGGATATTGAATTTCTGCTTAAACGACATATCCCAAGAACAGTTGTGGATGGTTTTGAGCCAAATCACGATGTTCCTGAATCCAACCTCAATAGACGAATCGCTAAAGCCCGTAAACCGAAAAAACCAAAAGAACAATCCGCCCGTCCTGAATCACGAAAAAAGAACGTCTGGAGCAAAAAGAAGCAGACTGGTCAGAAAAAATCGGGAACGAGGTCAGATGGTGCGAACAAGAAAAGATTTTCTGGGAAAAAGAAACCGGCTAAAAAACCTTGACTGGGAGTGTTGATTATAAACCGTTAACAATTTGGGTTGGAATGGACGAATCAAGTTGTGCAATAGAAAAGTGCTTTTTAACAAATCAGAAAACTAGTTAGAATCTGGTTTCTGCAGTTTAAAAGGCAGTAACAAAAAAGTATATAAGCGTGACTGACAAGCAGAAGGTGCATGTGATTTCCGAAAAGTAATCTGAAATAACGCCTTGTTATGTTTAAAAAATAACAGCTTGCGGCTTGGGCTGTTATGAATCATTAGTATTGAAAGTTGCGCATTCAAGTTAGTATTTACCCCTCTTTTTTTGCGATTTGGAACGATGCCACAAAATTACCTGAGAGAAATCCAGTCCGGCTTGTCT
>JAIBDK010000249.1 GCA_024679435.1 Gammaproteobacteria bacterium
AACGTTGATTCTGGGTTCTCCTGCAAAATCAGTTCGCGATCTCACCGATGCGGAAATAAGAGGCCTTCAGGATCCAGTGGAATCATATGTCAATAAGATTCCACGCTACAAAAATCTCAAACCGTTGGTCCGTTAAATAATTTCGGTTTTAATAGCCCGCATTACTTTCTCGGATTCTTTGGGCTGCTTTTTTCCGCGGGTGTTTTCAGTTTATTGAGCCCTAGTTCAAGATCTCCGATAATATCCCCAACATGCTCTAACCCCACAGAAACCCGTATCAGAGAATCCGTTATTCGGGCCCGATCTCTTTCATGCTGTGTAATTCGGGCGTGTGTCGTGGAGGCAGGATGAGTAATCGTCGTTTTGGCATCACCTAGATTCGCTGTAATTGACAAAAACTGGGTGCCATCAATCACATCCCAGGCATCATATTTACCTCCTTCAACTTCGAAAGACACAATACCGCCAAACCCATTATGTTGGGACATTGCAAGCTCATGCTGTGGATGGGATCGTAATCCAGGATAATAAACCCGCTTAACAGCGGGCTGAGCCTGCAACCAACGGGCGACTGCCAGCGCACTGGCGCAATGCTGCTTCATTCTCAAAGCGAGGGTTTCCAGGCCTTTGGTGAAGGTCCACGCGTTAAACGGACTCATACTGGGGCCGGTGGTTCTGAGCATTCCAAAAAGCTCTTCATAAATTTTTTCATCGTCCGTAACAATTGCACCACCGATACACCTGCCTTGGCCATCCAGATACTTGGTTGCAGTATGAACAACGATATCCGCACCGAATGCGAGAGGCTGCTGCAATACCGGGGTACAGAAAGCATTATCAACCGCAAGGTAAGCGCCTGCCCGTTTCGACACTTTAGCAATTTCTGCAATATCCGCAATTTCACAGATTGGATTGGATGGCGTCTCAAGAAACAACAATTTAGTGGTGGGACGAACCGCCAGTTTCCACTGATCGATATCGGTCATATTCACATAAGACACATCGACGCCGAATTTTTCGTAATATTTATTGAACAGGGAGACAGTGGAGCCAAACAGCCCGGTTGATGCTATGACATGATCTCCGGCCTTAAGCATCGCCAGCATGACGCCATTAATCGCCGCCATTCCTGACGCGGTAGCCACACAGAAACGGCCACCTTCAAGGGCCGCAAGTCGATTTTCAAAGCCTTCAACCGTGGGATTGGTAAATCGGGAATAAAGATTTCCACTCTCATTATCACTGAAAACATCGCTGGCCTGTTTTGCATTTTCAAATACAAAACTCGAGGTAGTGAAAATTGGTTCGTTGTGCTCGCGTTCAGCGGTCCGTCGATGTCCGCAACGAATAGCCGCGGTCTGCGGATGATACTTTTGACTATGTGACTGCAACATTCTGCCCTCAACAAAAAATTAAACTGCGGAAGCGGGCACAAAAAAACCCGCTTTCAGCTTTACCAATGAGACTCGCAATGGAGATGCAAAAGCAGGTGTTGTCTGCGACTCTTTAGCCGTATTTATAAAGCGCCCGCAAGCTGATCCTCAAATCGGCGCTGGCCTTCATTTTATTGTATTCCCGAAGTTGATGTCAACAAATGAATTGAAGCGGTATAATCCGGAGCCCAAATATATACCGGTGGAATTGCTCAAGTGATTCCTTCGCCTTTGATTAAAACAACGGTTTAATAAAATGTCTGAGTTAACTAGCAGCGCCCTCCCTGAATCCTACCGTTCAGGCCCTGATGATCGGGGTCATTTCGGAATTTTTGGAGGTCGATATGTCGCTGAAACCTTAATGCCATTGATACTTGAGGTAGAAGCGGCGTGGAACAGATACCGGAGTGATCCAGAATTTCTGGCCGAGCTTGAGTATTATTCCCGCGATTATGTTGGTCGTCCAAGCCCTCTGTATTTTGCTGAACGACTTACCGAAGAGCTTGGTGGAGCAAAAGTGTATTTCAAAAGAGACGAACTAAACCATACTGGGGCTCACAAAATAAATAATACGCTCGGTCAAATTTTGCTTGCCAAAAGAATGGGTAAAAAACGCATAATCGCCGAGACTGGAGCGGGTCAACATGGTGTTGCCACCGCCACCGTGTGTGCGTTGTTTGACCTTCCTTGTGTGGTTTACATGGGTGAAACAGATATTCAGAGACAGGCCCCCAACGTATTTCGAATGAAATTACTTGGCGCCGAAATCGTACCCGTTACCAGCGGCACCGCTACGCTGAAAGATGCAATGAATGATGCCTTGCGGGATTGGGTATCTAATGTAGAAGACACGTTTTATATTATCGGAACCGCAGCCGGTCCGCATCCGTATCCTGAAATGGTCAGAGACTTTCAATCCATCATTGGTACTGAAGCCAAACAGCAACTTACAGAGAAGGAAGGCCGGCTCCCAGATTTGATTATTGCCTGTATTGGCGGTGGTTCCAATGCTATTGGCCTTTTTCATCCTTTTCTCGATGATGAGTCTGTTCAAATAATCGGTGTAGAAGCCGCAGGCCTAGGACTTGATTCGGGTAAACACGCCGCTTCTCTAAGTGGTGGTGAGCCCGGCGTACTCCATGGCAACCGTACCTATCTTCTTCAAAGCGATGACGGTCAAATACTAGATGCACATTCAATTTCCGCAGGATTGGACTATCCGGGTATCGGCCCGGAACACTCATGGCTGCATAATATCGGACGAGTAAGTTATGTATCCGTTACCGATGAAGAAGCGCTGGAGGCTTTCAAACAGTGCTGCAGAACTGAAGGAATAATTCCAGCACTTGAGCCTGCTCACGCGCTTGCGCACGTGGCGAAAATAGCACCAAAAATGCGCAAGGATCAGATAATTATCATGAATTTATGCGGCCGCGGAGACAAAGACGTGTTTACTGTAGCGGAAGCCCTGGGGGAAGAAATATGAGTCAACGCATCCAAAAACGGTTTGAAAAACTAAAGCAGGAAGGAAGACCCGGTCTGGTAACTTTCACGACCGCCGGTGATCCTGACCAGGAAACGGCCCAGAAAATCCTTAATGGTTTGCCCGCTGCGGGTGCTGATATCATTGAAATGGGCATGCCCTTTTCCGACCCGATGGCAGACGGCCCGGCGATTCAGCTGGCAAACTTGCGAGCATTGGGGAGCGGCATCACCCTTTCAAAAACGTTGGACATGGTCCGTGAATTCAGGAAACATGACGATGAAACCCCGATAGTATTGATGGGCTATTATAATCCTATTCATTATTATGGAAATCAGAGATTTCTGGATGACGCCATCACCGCAGGCGCCGACGGATTGATCATCGTCGATCTACCACCTGAAGAAGATGATGAACTTTGTCATCCCTGCTTAACATCAGGCTTAAACTGGATTCGACTGACCACACCAACCAGTGATGAAGCGCGGCTGGCTACGGTCTTAAAAAACAGCTCGGGATTTGTTTATCACGTATCAATCGCCGGCATAACCGGAACCCAATCTGCAGATTCAGTCGATGTTGAATCTGCGATCAAACGTATACGCAAGCAGACTGACCTGCCGATAGCGGTAGGTTTCGGAATTAAAACGCCGGCACAGGTTCGTGAAACCGGCAAAATTGCCGACGCTGCAGTAGTCGGCTCTGCGTTGGTCAATGTAATTCGACAGGGTGTGGACAAACAACTGGCCAAGGATCAAATTGTCACTAATTTGCACGGACTGGTCAGTGAACTGGCAGCGGGAACCCGATAATCAAGTCACATAAAAAACCCCAGTAATACTGGGGTTTTTAAAAGTTATTAATCAGTAACTTCAGAGAATCACACCAACTCTTTTACTAATTTTTCTGCTTTCGCTCTTTGTTGGTCACTCCCCTCGTTGATCACTTCCTCAATAAACCCTTTAGCAATATCTTTTTCACCCAACTCAAGATATGCCTTGGCCAGTTCCAGGGCAGTCTCAGATTCATGGTAGGGTTCCGTTTTACTGGCCGACTGCTTGCTTAGCTCATTAAGATAAGAGCGCTCTTTTTCATCGGTAACCGTTTCCGCAACATCCGACTCCAGCTTATCGAGTTGTTCGGCAACCTCTTCCATCTCCTGCTTTTCGTTTTCAATTTCGTTTATGGCATTGGGTAATTCCAATGACGCACCAAGATCCTTTTCATCGTTGTTGTCATCACCAAAATTAAAGTCGAGGGCATCATCATCAAGTGCTAAAGTAATATCATCGGCTGCTGGCTTTTCATCGAGATCAGAATCTTCATCGACACTGCCTAAATCACC
>JAIBDK010000118.1 GCA_024679435.1 Gammaproteobacteria bacterium
ACAACGGAGATTTCAAAAAGGCCTTGTCGTCGATTAAGGCGCGCACGATTATCATTTCTTGTGATAATGATCTTTATTTTCGCCCAGAAGACAATGAAGTTGAAGCTAAAGAAATTCCTGGAGCCCAGCATCGGGTGTTTGAATCACCCTGGGGACATTGTGTTGCTTCGCCTGGGAATTGCCCTGAGTTTGAGGCCTTTCTCGATTCTGCGATCAATGAATTGATTGGCGGATAGTCCGCATTTTAGATTTGCAGAATAGTGTTCCCGTGCAAACACTCAATAGCTCATTCGATTACTGATACAAAAAGGTGTGCTCTCCTGGTGTTTTGACACTGCTTGATTTTTTAAGACTCAAGTTTTTGTTTGGCATTAATACAAATAGAGTGCGGTCAATGGAATCTACTATAATAGGTGTTCACTTTTCTATGATTGACAGATGAGCAATTCCAACAACAACGCTTCTTCAGATCCTAAAGAGGTCTGGGAGGAGCAGGCCGCCCGGGAGTTGAGGGGCAAGTCGCTTTCAGATTTGAACTGGCAGACTCCTGAAGGAATTGAAGTCAAACCGGTGTATAGCGAAGAGGATTTGGATGGAATTTCCCATATTGACTCTATGCCTGGGTTTCCACCGTATACGCGAGGTCCTCGTTCAACCATGTATGCGGGTCGACCCTGGACTATCCGTCAGTATGCCGGGTTTTCTACTGCGGAAGAATCTAATGCCTTCTATCGAGCCAATCTTAAGGGTGGGCAAACGGGCCTTTCGGTGGCTTTTGATCTGGCGACTCATCGTGGATACGACTCAGATCATCCGCGGGTTGAGGGAGATGTAGGAAAGGCCGGTGTGGCTATCGATTCCGTTGAAGATATGAAAATTCTGTTCGACCAGATTCCTCTGGATCAGATGTCAGTTTCCATGACAATGAACGGCGCTGTGTTGCCCGTTTTGGCGATGTATATTGTGGCGGCCCAGGAGCAGGGAGTGGATCAGTCTAAACTTGCCGGGACTATTCAAAACGACATACTGAAAGAGTTTATGGTTCGCAATACTTATATCTATCCGCCCCGACCATCTATGCGAATAGTCTCGGATATTATCGCCTACACCGCTAGTAATATGCCCCGTTTTAATCCAATCTCGATCTCTGGCTACCATATGCAGGAAGCGGGTGCGACTATCGTCCAGGAATTGGCGTATACCCTGGCAGATGGAGTGGAATATGTCCGAACGGCGATTAATAGCGGCCTCGAAGTCGATAAATTTGCGCCAAGGCTGTCGTTTTTCTTTGCCATCGGGATGAATTTTTTCATGGAGATAGCCAAGTTACGCGCTGCCAGAACGTTGTGGGCAGAGCTTATGGAGGAGAATTTTTCTCCTGCCGACCCAAGATCCAGAATGCTCCGCACCCATTGTCAAACCTCTGGTGTGAGTCTTACTAGTCGTGATCCTTATAATAATATTATGCGAACTACCATCGAGGCGATGGCAGCAGTGCTTGGCGGAACACAGTCTCTGCACACCAATTCATTTGACGAAGCGTTGGCCCTGCCCACTGAAAACTCTGCACGAATCGCCCGTAATACCCAACTTGTATTGAATCATGAAACCGGGATAACCAAAGTCGTGGATCCAATGGCGGGCTCCTACTATATCGAAAGCCTGACTCATAGCCTGATCGTTGAAGCGCGTCGGTTGATCAGTGAAGTTGAAGTTATGGGGGGAATGACAAATGCGGTCGAAGCGGGGTTGCCTAAATTAAGAATCGAGGAGGCATCGGTTAGGCGGCAGGCCAGAATCGATCAGGGTGAGGAAATTATAGTGGGTGTTAACAAGTACCAACTTGACGAGGAAGGGACTGTGGATATTCTTATCGTGGATAATAATGCGGTAAGAGAGACGCAAATTAAAAGACTTGAATCTATTCGTGCCAGCAGAGATCAAAATTTGGTGGATCTGACACTCAAAAAGTTGGGCCGGGTTGCTGAAGGTGGAGAGGGTAATTTGTTGGAAGCGGCAATAGAAGCGGCCGGCGCTCGTGCCTCTGTGGGTGAAATTTCGGACACGCTGGAATTGGTGTTTGGTCGCCACAGGGCAGAGCCAAGAGCTTTGGGTGGGGTATATAGTGCAGCTTATGAAGGAGATGAAAATTTCGCCATGCTTCAGAACAAAATTAAACAATTTGCAGAGATTGAAGGCAGACGACCGCGGATGTTGGTCGTAAAGTTAGGGCAGGACGGACATGATCGGGGCGCCCGAACAATAGCTACCGCTTTTGCCGATATGGGGTTTGACGTGGATATTGGGCCATTATTCCAGACTCCCGAAGAAGCGGTGAATCAGGCCGTGGAAAATGATGTTCATATTATCGGTATTTCATCTCAGGCGGCAGGACATCGCACTTTGGTTCCTGCTGTAATGGATGCGTTACAAAACAATGGGAGTTCTGATATCAAGGTGATTTGTGGTGGTGTTATTCCCCCGGATGATTATGAAATGTTGTATAAAGCAGGCGTGTCAGCCATATTCGGCCCGGGTACGAATATACCTGAAGCGGCTGAGGAAATTATTGATTTACTTCAGAGCAATCCATAAAAGACATTGATAACAAATAGTTATGATGCTTAATTCATTCTATAAATAACTCTAAACTCAAGCGTAAATTTAAATGCACGAAATTATCGAAGAGCTGGAAGATAAACGAAATCTGGCAAAAATGGGTGGTGGGCAGAAACGCATTGACGCGCAGCATTCCAAGGGCAAGCTTACCGCGAGGGAACGAATCGTAATCCTGTTGGATGAGGGTAGTTTTGAGGAGTGGGATATATTTGTCGAGCATCGTTGCACGGATTTTGGGATGCAGGAAAAAACAATTCCCGGTGATGGTGTCGTGACCGGGTACGGAACCATAAACGGGAGACTGGTTTTCGTCTACAGCCAGGATTTTACTGTGTTTGGTGGCTCGTTATCGGAAACTCATGCAGAGAAAATCTGTAAGGTGATGGATCAGGCCATGAAGGTGGGCGCTCCGGTGATTGGAATTAACGATTCCGGTGGCGCCAGAATTCAGGAAGGTGTTGCTTCGCTGGGTGGGTATGCAGACGTCTTTCAGCGAAACGTTATGGCTTCCGGTGTGATTCCGCAAATATCTTTGATTATGGGGCCGTGTGCCGGAGGAGCTGTATATTCACCGTCAATTACCGATTTCATTTTTATGGTGGAAGACAGTTCTTATATGTTTGTAACTGGCCCTGAGGTGGTTAAAACGGTGACTCATGAGACCGTCAGTGCTGAGGACCTGGGTGGGGCAACAACGCATACTTCAAAGTCGGGTGTTGCTGATTTATCATTTGAAAATGATGTTCAGGCATTGCTGATGACACGGCGTTTTTTCAATTTTATTCCTTTAAACAATAAAGATAAATCTCCGCTCCGGGAAACGTCGGACATCCAGGGCCGTGAAGAAAAGTCACTTGATACGCTAATTCCAGATAATCCCAACTTGCCCTACGATATGAAGGAACTACTGGAAAAAGTAGTTGATGAAGGCGATTTTTTTGAACTCCAGCCGAACTATGCGAAAAATATTATAATCGGGTTTGGCAGAATGGACGGTGTGACTGTTGGTTTTGTTGCCAACCAGCCAATGGTTTTGGCTGGCTGCCTCGATATCAATTCTTCGATTAAGGGTGCGCGTTTTGTGCGGTTTTGCGATTCGTTTAATATCCCTATCGTAACCTTTGTTGATGTGCCAGGATTTATGCCCGGAACAAGTCAGGAATATGGCGGAATAATTACGCATGGCGCAAAACTGTTGTACGCCTACGCCGAATGCACTGTTCCAAAGGTTACCCTTATCACCCGCAAAGCTTACGGTGGTGCTTATGATGTGATGGCGTCAAAGCATCTTCGCGGAGACGTCAACCTGGCCTGGCCCAGTGCAGAGATTGCAGTGATGGGTCCGAAAGGAGCGGTGGAAATAATTTTTAGGGAGGAGGCCAAAGACCCGGAAAAACTTGGGCAGCGAACTGAAGAGTATCGCCGAAAATTTGCCAATCCTTTTGTGGCAGGCAGTCGTGGATTTATTGACGATGTTATTTTGCCGCGTCATACCCGGGAGCGTATAAGCCGTTCTTTGGCCATGCTGAAGGGAAAAGATGTGAAAAACCCGTGGAAAAAGCACGGCAACATACCCCTTTAGTTAACGATTTAAAAATCATAATAGTCAGATATCGTGTTCAAGAAAATATTAATTGCGAATCGTGGGGAGATTGCCTGCAGGGTGATTCGTACTGCGAAAAAAATGGGAATTGCCACAGTCGCGGTATATTCTGATGCTGATCGCGATGCGAAGCATGTTGTCGAGGCTGATGAAGCGGTTTGCGTAGGTGGTGCCGCCGCATCCGAAAGTTATTTGCTTGGTGAGAATATTGTTCAGGCTTGTAAGCATACCGGTGCCGAGGCTGTGCATCCCGGTTACGGTTTCCTGTCGGAAAATACCGGTTTTGCCAAAATGTTGGATAAAGCGGGAATTGTATTTATCGGGCCGGGTCACCGGGCAATTCAGGCAATGGGAGACAAAATCACCTCCAAACTGCTAGCGGATGAATCTGGAGTGAATACGGTGCCCGGGCATACCGATGTGGTGGTGAGTGCCGAGGAAGCCGTTCAGATTGCTTTGGGTATTGGTTACCCGGTAATGATTAAGGCTTCCGCCGGTGGGGGGGGTAAAGGGATGCGCGTTGCCTTTGATGAGAATGAATGCCGGGACGGTTTTGATAGGGCAACCAGTGAAGCGATTTCCAGTTTTGGTGACGGCAGAATATTTATTGAGAAATTTATTGAACAACCGCGCCATATTGAAATTCAGCTTATAGCGGATTCCCACGGCAACGTTGTCTCGCTTAACGAGCGTGAATGTTCCATTCAACGGCGACATCAGAAAGTGATAGAAGAAGCCCCTTCGCCGTTTCTCGATGGGACGACTCGAAAGGCGATGGGCGATCAGGCCATAGCCCTTGCCAAAGCGGTGGATTATCGGTCAGCCGGGACGGTGGAGTTTATCGTAGATGCAAACCGTAATTTTTATTTTCTGGAAATGAACACTCGCCTGCAAGTGGAGCATCCTGTCACTGAAATGATTACCGGTCTGGATTTAGTGGAGCTGATGATCAGGGTTGCTTACGGTGAGAAGTTGCCGATTACTCAGAAGGACGTGAAAATTAAGGGTTGGTCTATAGAATCTCGGGTGTATGCTGAAAGCCCGTTTAGAAATTTTCTACCATCAACGGGAAGGTTGCGACATTATCAGGCACCTCCATCGTCTAATAATGTGCGGGTAGATACCGGCGTGATGGAAGGGTCCGAGATATCCATGTTTTATGACCCGATGATCGCCAAGCTTGTAACCTGGGCGGAGTCCCGTGAAGCGGCAATTGAACAAATGGTTGATGCGCTGGACCGCTATCATATTCGAGGTGTCGATTCTAATCTGCCTTTCCTGTCTGCAATTCTGAATCACCCCCGATTTCAGGCCGGGAACCTGTCTACCAGTTTTATTGCGGATGAGTACCCTCATGGGTTTGAGCCTCAGGAACTTGATAAGAATAAACGTAATTTTCTGGCGAGCGTATTGATTTCAATTCATCACCGAATCACTCGTCGTGCCGCTACAGTGAGCAATCAAGTCGAAGGATATGGGCGGAAAGTAAGCAATGACTGGGTTTTAATTCTGGGTGAAGATCACTATCACGCTCAAATCGAACAAGTTGATGGTGGTGGCAATGACAACATGGAGTCGTGGGTTGTCGGTCTGGATGGAGCGCGGTTTACCGTTATGGATGACTGGACGCCAATGCACAGGGTTTATGCGGGCAAGGTTAATGGTGAGCAGGCGTATTTTCAGATTGCTAAAGTCGGTTACGGTTATGATGTTACCTGTGGAAGTTTCTTTGGAAAGGCTTTTGTCGTAACCCCCCAAACTGCCGAGCTTAACCGGTTGATGCCGGTCAAGCAGACACCAGATATGTCCCGGTTTCTACTTTCACCGATGCCGGGTTTATTGGTTTCATTGGTGGTGCAACCCGGCCAGTCGGTCAAAGCGGGAGAAGAACTTGCGGTTATCGAGGCTATGAAAATGGAGAATTCCATGCGCGCTGAGCAGGATTGTGTTGTATCGAAAGTGTTGGTAAGCGAAGGTTCTACACTGGAAGTTGATCAACCTATTCTCGAATTTGAAACCGACAGCTAGTTGATTCCCAGGATGGATTTTTCAGGCAGTATGCAATGCTGTAAATTGCGGGAACTAATAATTAATCTTCGTTATTGCTTCTGATGATTGATATTGAGTTACTGAGAAATGGCGATCGGAAAACGCTGGCAAAAGCGATAACCCTTCTGGAGTCATCCAGAAAAGACCATCGTGTTGAATCCGAAAAACTTCTGGGCGATCTTTCTGAGTTCTCCGGCAATTCCATACGTATTGGTTTAACAGGTGTTCCTGGGGTAGGTAAATCAACGTTGATCGAAGCATTGGGAAATTATGTTATCGGTCAGGGCCACCGGATTGCTGTTCTTGCGGTTGATCCCAGTTCTACTTTGAGTGGCGGCTCGATTCTTGGTGACAAAACCCGGATGCAGACACTTGCGGTAAACCCGGATGCTTTTATTCGGCCCACACCGGCGGGTAGCTCTCTTGGAGGCGTGGCGCGGCGGACGCGGGAATCCATTGTCCTTTGTGAGGTTGCTGGATTTGATGTTATTGTGGTTGAAACGGTCGGTGTCGGTCAGTCAGAAACGCTAGTAAGTGAAATGACAGATTTATTTCTTTTGATGCTGTTGCCGGGGGGCGGAGATGAATTGCAGGGAATCAAACGCGGTATCATGGAACTGGCTGACATCGTAGTGATTAACAAGGCCGATGGGGAACTGTTAGCAAGGGCAATGCTTTCGGCGGCAGACGTGCAGCAGGCGCTTCGTCTGATCAAGCCCCGCCATCATCAGTGGCAGGTTCCTGTTATGACTGCCTCTGCACAGGAAAATTCCGGAATCGGTGATTTATGGAATAAAATTGAAGAATTTCGCGAAACATTAAGACTTGATCACCAGTTAGATGTCGACAGAAAGAACCAGACACAAAACTGGTTGTGGGTCGAAACCCGTGAGTTATTGTTATCAAGATTTTGTG
>JAIBDK010000072.1 GCA_024679435.1 Gammaproteobacteria bacterium
AAATGAAGAACTCGATCGAATGGTAGACACCTACATCGATCACGATGTGCAAATGCTGCACCAGCAAGTAAGCAACAGACACGATGAAAAGGCATTGATATCCATCGCCCGAACCGCAAGAGAACAACTCGAAATAACGCTGGAAGCGGATAGAAAAGAAAGGAATGCTGAGGCATCTGCCAAACAGGATACTGCTTCCGTATAAGTTATCCCGATATTTGCCATTGCGCCCAGAGTTTGACTGGTTAGGCCGTCGGCAGCTTTATGACGAAAAAGCGTCTCTAACTAACAGAATCTTCAAAATTCAAGAACGCAGTGACAAAGACGGCTCTGGGGCTAGCGCGAACCTTTTGAGATCTTATAAAACAAAAAAACCTCTGTTTTCTATAAAACACTGAAGCGTTATTGTGCGTTCGCGTTAAACAGCTTCTCGCCCTTTGCGGTATATTCATCGATCATTGCCTGACCTTTCTCGCTGACAACCCAGTCTATAAGCGAATTGGCGCCGTCAAAATTGACTTTGTGCAAATCCGGGTTAACCGCCATAATACTGTATTGATTGAATAGCGGTGGATCACCCGCAAACAAAATCCCCAAAGGCGACTTGTTTCTGACAGACAGCCAGGTGCCACGATCAGTGATCGTATAGCCTGCAAACTCTCCGGCGATGAGCAGCGTCTTTCCCATACCCTGACCTACTTCCCGGTACCAGTCTCCCTCAGGCTTCACATCCGCCAACCGCCAGAGCTGCAATTCTTTTTTGTGGGTTCCGGAGTCATCACCCCGGGAAACAAAGATGGACTTACTGTCATAAATAGTCGCCAGCGCGTTTGCCGCGGTACCTGCAGATGCAAGATTCAAAGGGTCATCTGAGGGGCCGACAATAACAAAATCATTGTACATAAAACTGGTACGATTGACCCCATATCCCGCTTTAATAAACTCTAATTCCGCCTCTTCCGCATGGACCATGACCACATCTACATCACCCGCCATACCTAGTTTCAGTGCTTTTCCTGTTCCCACCGCGACAGTCTTAAGTATATATCCGGTGTCTTTTTCCCACGCTGGGATCAGGTAATCCAGCAATCCAGAATTTTCAGTGCTGGTAGTAGTTGCGAGCAAGACCACATCATTTTCGCCTGCAGCTTTGGCGTCACTTAAAACAAAAAGACTGAACATCAACACGAGAAAGCTGGCCATAATAAAGTTACGAATTGTTAGCATGAAAAGGATTAAATTTTAGAGAATAATTGTTAGGTAGATTGACCGGCGATTAGTATCTTTCAACACCAATAAAAACCTTCAAACAGCAGAAAATCAATATCTTTCTGACCGAATAAAAAGGTAGCGACTTTTTTATGACGTCATTTGATCAAGATCAGTCGACATTATTTTTCAATGGAACCATAACCGCCGCCGCCGGGCGTCTCGATTGTAACAACGTCCCCCGGATTTAACTCGATTTGATCAGTTCCTGATAGACTCACAAATTCTCCACTAGCACGAGTAACCGAATTTATCCCGACTTCTCCGGGATCACCACCGTCCAGCCCATAGGGGGGAACCTTTCGGTGTCCTGAAATTATATTTGCTGTCATGGATTCCAAAAAACGCATTTTCCGAATGACGCCGTCACCACCTTTATTGAGGCCTTTGCCTCCCGATCCGGCGCGAATTTCAAATGATTCCAGAATAACCGGAAACCGCCATTCCAGAACTTCAGGATCGGTAAGCCTTGAATTAGTCATATGGGTGTGAACCGCATCCGTCCCCGGCTTCCTCTCGGTGGCCCCGGCTCCACCACAGATGGTTTCATAGTACTGATGTTCATCATTGCCCCAGATAAAATTATTCATCGTTCCCTGGGCAGCCGCTAATGCACCCACCGCCCCAAAAAGCGTATCGACCAGATACTGGGAAGTTTCGACATTACCCGCAATAACAGCGGCCGGGTATTGGGGGCTAATCATGGACTTCTCCGGGATAATAATATCCATAGGTTTCAAACAGCCTTCGTTTAAAGGAATATTGTCATCCACCAGACAACGAAACACATACAGTACCGCCGCGCGAACAACGGCTGTCGGGGCATTGAAATTACCCGGGTGCTGAGGGCTGGTACCGGTAAAATCCACCGTGGCTTTTCGATTTTTCTGATCAACCTTGATTGAAACCGATATCTGATGCCCATCATCCATCTTATAGGTGAACGCGCCATCGTCGAGAACACCGAGCACTCGGCGAACCGATTCTTCAGCATTGTCCTGAACGTGCTTCATGTAAGCATGAACCGTCTTAACACCATAATGATCAGCCATATTGACCAGTTCTCTTGCACCTTTTTCACAAGCTGCAAGCTGGGCCTTGAAATCCGCTATGTTCATGTCTGGGTTCCGTGCCGGCCATCTACCACCTGATAATAATTCCCTGATTTCCTTTTCCCGAAAAAGATCGTTTTCAACCAGCTTAACGTTATCGAGCACCACGCCTTCATCTTCAATAGACGTTGAATCGGCAGGTGCTGAACCCGGCGTTTTCCCGCCGATGTCTGCATGATGCCCTCGTGCCGCAACGTAAAACAGTATTATTCCATCGTCAGTAAAAACAGGCTTTATGATGGTGACATCCGGCAGGTGAGTACCGCCGTTATAGGGGGCATTGAGTATATAGGCATCGCCGGGATGAATATCCTCACCACGTTCCCGAATAACTGTTTTGATACTTTCGCCCATAGAACCCAGATGAACCGGCATGTGGGGCGCATTAGCAACCAGCGCGCCCTGAGGATCAAAGATTGCACAGGAAAAATCGAGTCTTTCCTTAATATTTACCGACGCTGCGGTATTTTCCAGCACCGACCCCATTTGCTCGGCAATGGACATAAACAAGTTGTTGAAAATCTCAAGCATCACCGGATCAACTTCAGTGCCAATTGCACGAGTTTGCTTCCGCTCAAGATAACGCTCAACAATCAGGTTATTGTCATCTTTAAGCAAAGCACGCCAGCCCGGTTCAATCACAACGGTTCCAGTAGGATCAAGGACGATTGCAGGCCCATTCACAGGCTGTCCAACGTACATCGAATGTCGCTGAAAACAGGGGGTGTCGAACCATTCGTCGTCCATGAAACACGGCATCACAGCATCAGGTGCGGCAGCGACATCATCATCGCCTTTAAGACGCACAATATTTTTAATCTGTGACGGTCTGGCTGCGGAAACAACCTCTACCTGTATTGATTCAACAATCATCTTCTTGTCCGGCGAGATAAATCCAAAACGCATTTGATGGACCTCTTCAAACCGGGATTGAATCCGGTCAAGCACGTCACAGGGAACAATCAACGCGGTATCAGAACCCTGATATCGTATATGCAGCAGGCGATTAAAAGACAACGAATCACAGCTGTCGCCCTGCTCTTTCAGTTCACTAACACCGCTCTCCTGCAATTGATCGAGCTGGCGAATTATTTGATCGACTAAAGGTTGATTCAGAATGTCTTCAATCGCCTGTTGACGATTAACTACGGTATCTGCCAATCCCATTCCGTAAGCTGACAAAACACCAGAAAAAGGATGAATCAGAATACTTTTCATGCCCAGCGCATCGGCAACCAGGCAGGCATGCTGACCACCCGCACCTCCAAAGCAACACAACGTATAATTTGAAACATCGTAACCGCGCTGCACGGAGATTTTCTTGATTGCATTAGCCATGTTTTCAACCGCGATGGACAAAAAACCGGTCGCAACCTGTTCGGGGGATTTTCGATCCCCGGTATCTTTTTCGATCTGCTTTGCCAGCACAGTAAATTTCTGTTCAACAAGTTCATTATCGAGAGGTTGATCAGCAGTGGCCCCGAATACCCGGGGAAACAATTGAGGCTGAAGCTTACCCACCATCACGTTGCAGTCGGTAATCGCAAGCGGTCCACCATTGCGGTAACATGCGGGACCGGGATTTGCGCCTGCAGAATCCGGCCCTACACGGTACCGTGCCCCATCAAAATGCAATATTGACCCGCCGCCCGCGGCGACGGTATGAATCATCATCATCGGCGCCCGAAGCCGAACTCCTGCGACGTTGGTTTCGAAGGCTTTTTCAAACTCACCATTGTAATGACTAACATCGGTGGAGGTTCCCCCCATGTCAAATCCAATAACGCTGCTGATACCCGTGGCTTCGCTGACTCTGGCCATGCCCACTACGCCCCCCGCGGGGCCAGAGAGTATCGCGTCCTTACCCTGGAAAAACCGTGCGTTAGTTAGGCCGCCGTTTGACTGCATAAACATCAATTTGCCTTGATGATCCTCCAGTCCTTCCAGTTCAGACGAAACCTGATCAACATACCGTCTTAAAATAGGTGACAGGTAGGCATCAACAACGGTAGTGTCACCGCGGGACACGAGTTTCATTAATGGACTAACTTTGTGACTGACAGAAATCTGACTGAAACCAATTTCTCTGGCAATTTTCTCAACCAGTAACTCGTGCTGGTGGTAGCGATATCCATGCATCAGAACGATAGCAACGCCGCGAAGACCGGCTTCATAATGAGCCATCAAATCTTGTCTCAAACTGACTTCATCCAAGTCCTTGATAACCGTTCCATGGGGATCAATTCGTTCATCGACTTCAAGAACATCACAATACAGCATTTCCGGCAACTCAATATCCAGCGCGAACAGATCCGGACGGGTTTGATATCCAATACGAAGCTGATCCCTGAATCCCGAAGTAATGATCAGTAATGCGTCTTCACCTTCTCTTTCCAACAACGCATTTGTCGCCACCGTCGTCCCCATCTTTACCGCAGCAATATTATTGGTAGGCAACTTATCTCCAGCATCCACGCCCAGTATGTCTTTGATGCCCTGTATGGCGGCATCCCGATATTGATCCGGATTTTCCGACAGTAATTTATGGGTGGTTACTTCACCGTCCGGTCTACGCGCCACAATATCAGTAAACGTACCGCCACGGTCAATCCAGAATTCCCATTTGTCTTTTTCCCGTATCTTACTGGTTGAGTTCTCAATCATCGTGTTATCTGGTTGAATCATTAATTAACATTATTAGGCGCTTACACACTCAAAAGCGAATAGGTTATAAACACCAAATAAGCAAGCGAATGCGTAGATTAAAATAAAGAGGATCAAGCGGTATAGTTTTCAGGGAAAAAAGACCGCTCTATCATCTCAATCAGTATATGAATAACTTTGATATGAAGCTCCTGAATCCGGTCTGCATAGCGCGTCTCTGCAGTATGCACATCAACTGTGGCCAAAGCGCCGAGTGGTGGACCCGGTTTGCCGGTCAAACTGATTACCGACACATTATTTTCAAGCGCCACACGGGCAGCTTGAATAACATTTTTACTGGATCCGCTGGTGCTGATAGCAAGAACAACATCTCCCGGCTTTGCCCGGGCTTCGATATAGCGAGAGAAAACGTATTCATAGCCAAAGTCGTTGGCCACGCATGACAAATGTCCCGGGTCGCTAATGGCGGTCGCGGCAAGGCCACCGCGATTATCACGAAACCTGCCGGTCAATTCTTCCGCAAAATGCATCGCATCACTCATGGAACCACCGTTACCACAACTGTATATGGCATGACCATTTTCAAGGGCGTCAATAAGGACTCTCGCCGCCGCTTCGATGGCGGAAAGTTTTTCATCGCTGCCGAGCAGGCTATCTAATGCCTGCCTGGATTCTTCAAGGGATGCGCTTATAAGATTTTTCATGAATCGAGTGCCGCAATAATCTGGTGATGGTAGTCGATCCCGTTGAACCGACTCATTTCCTGCAATCCTGTGGGGCTGGTGATATTCACTTCAATCAGCATACCACCGATAATATCAATTCCCGCGAAAAACACACCATTATCGAGCAGGCTCTGCTTTATCGCATTACATATTTCCAGGTCACGATCAGTCAATGTAGTTGGATGAGCTGTCCCTCCCGCATCCATATTGTTCAACTCTACACCTTCGGCATGGAGTCTCAATATTCCTCCAAGAGGCTCTCCGTTTAGCAATAATATCCGCTTATCTCCCTCAGACGCTGCCGGCAAATATTCCTGGGATATGACCCAATGCTTCCCTTGATGAGTCACCTGGTCCAGCGCATGTTCATCATCGCCCGGCGAGAAAAACACGATACCCTTGCCACCGAAGCCGTCAACAGGCTTTACAGTTATCCGACCAAATTGCTCGGCCATAACCTTAATTTGATCAACACTGCTGGTAACCAGGGTTTTTGGCGTATGGTCTGGCAAAACCAGCGCAGCCAGTTTTTCATTCCAGTTCCTTATTCCTTCTGGGCGATTAAGAACCCGGGTACTTGCAGGCAGAAAATCAAGCAATAACGTTGTATAGAAATATCTTCGGTCAAATGGCGGATCGGTTCGGACCCATACAAAATCCATCTCTGCCAAGCGTATTTGTTCCTGTTTAAGCACCGTGAACGGTTTTTCGACGTCCGCGTGAACTTGAAGCCAGGTAACTTGACCGCATAAATCATCATGACTGAGGGACAGGTCTCTTTGATCCAGATAACATACCCAATCACCCCGTTGGGCGCAGGCGAGCATCAGAAAATAGCTGGTATCTTTCCATGCCTTGACGCCTTCCAACGGGTCCATAATAAACGCATGCTTCATTAATTAATTCCCTAATTAAGTTTATTGGGTGATTTGAAGACTCGTCAAGTCTGGTTATTTTTCGGGTAACCCAGATCAGCCAGTGATTCAGAGATTTCATCGAGAATAGCCGGATCATCTATCGTTGCCGGCATTTTCCACTCGGTATTGTCCGCAATTTTCTTCATCGTACCGCGCAGAATTTTCCCTGAACGGGTTTTGGGTAATCGTTTCACTACCGTAGCCAGTTTGAATGCCGCTACCGGACCGATTTTTTCTCTAACCATTGCAATGCTTTCTGCAACAATATCAGACGGATCACGATTTACGCCGGAGTTTAGCACTAGACATCCAAGAGGCAGTTCACCCTTGAGGGTGTCATTGACGCCCATCACGGCACACTCCGCGACATCCGGATGGGCCGCGAGCACCTCTTCAATGGCACCGGTTGACAATCTGTGACCGGCAATATTAATAACATCGTCGGTTCGGGACATAACGAACACATAACCCTCTTCGTCAATAAAGCCTGCATCTCCGGTCTCATAGTAGCCGGGAAAGGTCTTGAGGTAAGAATCAAAATGCCGTTGGCGCGCATTCCATAACGTTGGAAAGGTGCCGGGAGGTAACGGCAGCTTAACCACTAAGGCACCAATTTGACCCGGTTTCACCGAATGCCCGTCCTCATCCAGCGCTTCCAGTTGCCAGCCGGGTACCGGCCGAGTGGGTGAACCGTCTTTAATCGGAAGGAGTTCGATCCCAGGGCAATTTGAACAAATCGACCAACCGGTCTCGGTCTGCCACCAGTGATCAATGATAGGCACGCCAAGGTGATGTTTAGCCCAGTTAAGGGTGTCCGGATCCGTTCTCTCCCCGGCCAGAAAAAGTGATTCGAGGCATGATATATCATATTCCTTGAGATACGCTCCACTGGGGTCCTCCTTCTTAATGGCTCTAAAAGCTGTTGGCGCAGTAAACAACACCTTAACGTTGTGCTCGGAAATAATTCGCCAGAATACACCTGGATCAGGAGTGCCCACGGGCTTACCTTCAAACACAACCGTGGTATTGCCATTAAACAGCGGGGCGTAGACAATGTAAGAATGTCCCACAACCCAACCTACATCAGAAGCTGCCCAGTAGACATCACCGGGTTTAACGTCATAGATATTTTTCATGCTCCACTTCAGTGCCACGATGCCACCACCCGTATCCCTGACCACCCCCTTAGGTTCTCCTGTTGTCCCTGAGGTATATAGAATATAAAGTGGATCCGTGGCTGCAACCGCAACACAATCTGCATCCTTTGAGTTTTTGACTGCTTCAGCCCAATCTATATCCCGCCCGGTTCTCATCGTCGCAACGGCCTGAGGCCGCTGAAACACAACACATTTATCTGGGGAATGAGAAGACAGTTCGATGGCTTTATCCAGCAACGGTTTATATTCCACGACCCTGCCCGGCTCGAGCCCACATGATGCCGCAACAATAACTTTGGGTTGACAATCATCAATTCGAACCGCCAGCTCATTGGAAGCAAAGCCACCAAATACTACCGAATGGACCGCACCGATCCTTGCGCAGGCAAGCATACTGACCACGGCTTCGGGGATCATAGGCATATACAGAATGACCCGATCGCCTTTTTCGACGCCCAGATCTTTTAACACACCCGCAAATCTGGCTACGCGACTTTTCAGCTCAGAATAAGTAATTTTCTGCTGGCTTCCGGTAATAGGGCTGTCGTGGATAATCGCCAGTTGATCGCCACGACCCTGTTCTACATGTATATCAACTGCATTGTGACAGACGTTGGTTTCGGCGCCGCTGAACCAGCGATAAAAAGGCGCATCTGAATCATCCAGAACGTTATCCCATTTTTTATACCAATGAACGTCTTCAGCAACTTCTCCCCAGAATTTTTCAGGATCTTCACAGGAATAATTATAAATCTCATCAAACGTCATATCATTAACCTTAATGTGGTGTTGTTATTGTATTCATTGGTATCGTTATGAATGTGCTAATGAGACCATAACCTCACGCAGCAAGTATTGTAAAAGATTCTTGGACCCTAAGATATCCATCGAGCAAAGGAACTTTCATCAGAATTCGGCATCGGATTTTTAATTGAAACG
>JAIBDK010000461.1 GCA_024679435.1 Gammaproteobacteria bacterium
CGCCGCAGCTCATCAGGCTTGGTACGCTTGTATAAACGCCCTTTTCAGCCCATTCAAAAAGTTTAAGGTTGACTACAGCGTGTTACCCTGGGCAACCTACACGGACCCTGAAGTGGCCCGAGTCGGTTTGAATGAACGTGACGCAAAAGAAAAGAAGATTTCCTATGAGGTTACCGTATATGATCTTGGCCAACTGGATCGGGCCAGAACAGATGGACATGCTGAAGGACTAATAAAAGTATTAACAGTTCCAGGAAAAGACCAAATCCTTGGCGTAACCATCATGGGCAAACACGCCGGCGATCTTATTGCAGAGTTTGTTCTTGCTATGCGTCACCAACTTGGACTGAATAAAATACTGGGAACCATCCACGCTTATCCCACCTGGATGGAAGCCAACAAATATGTTGCAGGAAACTGGAAAAAAGCGCATGCACCGGCATGGGCTCTAAATCTGCTTGAAAAATTTCACCGTATGCGAAGATGAAACACTGCCTGAAACTGAATACGACCGCTCAGCTCATCAGCTTTTGGTCAAAATGAAAGTGGGTTAACAATTCATAACCCTGGTCAGTGATTAAAACCTGGTTTTCCAGCTTCACTCCTTCATTGCCGCCAACTTCCCCAATATAGGCTTCCACACACAAACACATGCCGGCTTCCAGCACCCCATTGTAGGCGCTGGCATCCCAGGCTTCAGGATAATAGATTGCAGGGTACTCATCGCACAGACCAACACCATGATATTTGACGCCATACTGCAGCGGTCTATATTTCTGGTCAAGTTGATGTCCACCGAATGTCAGGTCTTTGAAAGTCAGACCGGGTTTCAACAACTCCATGTTTTCCATAATATGATCATAGGCTACCCCGAATAATTCTTTCTGATAGGCAGTGGCTTTTCCGTCACCGGCGAGCCAGGTTCGTGACATATCTACACAATACCCGTATACGCCAATCAAATCCGTATCCAGAGCGACCAGGTCACCCGGCTGAATAATTCTTGGACCGCATTCCGCCATCCACGGATTGGTGCGGGGACCCGAGGACAGGATTCGTGTCTCTATCCAGTCTCCCCCGCGCTTGATGTTTCCAAAATGAAGATGTGCCCACAGTTCATTTTCACTGATTCCGGGAACCAGCGCGTTTTCGAAATCAGACAATGTCGCTTCGCAGGCGGCGACCGCACACCGCATTGCTTTCATCTCGTTGTCACTTTTAATTTCCCGGGCGGTTTCCATCAAAGCCATACCGTCGTGCATCACTTCGATCTTCATTTTATCGAATTCCCGAACGCCAACAATTTCCATACGATCAACCGCCAAACGCCGATTACCGCCACCGTGCTGGCGAAGAAGTTCATCAATTTCTCCGGCAAATCGTCCAGCCATTTCTTCGGCTCGGCTACCCGCGGAAAAATAGAAAAATCCGGTCATGTCCCGAACTTCATCAATCAAAGGCAAATGATGATTAAGATGAGCACAATTATGGAAGTCAAACATCACAACCGGGCCCTCGGTAGCGATAAAACAAGCCCTGGCAGAATTATGAGTAATCCAGAGTTGCATGTTAGTGCTGTCCGTAGCGTAACGATGATTTAGTGGGTCAAACAACAGAATTCCGGCATAATCATGTTTACGCAACTGCTGGCGTACCCTTTGCAGCCGATACTCACGCAATGCCACCATATCAGGTGCCGGGAGACCCAGAGCCTCCCATTCATCGAACGCTATCTGGCTCGGGCCGATCTCAAACCGATCGTTGTTATCCGGAGTATTGTCTGGCTTCCGTGAAAAACTGCTTCGCAACGCGCTAACGGGCTTGTTCATTTATACTTTCCCAAGAAATATTGCTAGAAATTAACAACCCGTTTCGCATTTCAATACGATCGGATCAAATAAAATCAGTCTTGAATTTTAACGATCGTTCTTCCCCAATTGCTACCATCTAG
>JAIBDK010000254.1 GCA_024679435.1 Gammaproteobacteria bacterium
ATGGCTCAGGGATTCAAAAAAATCGGACTAAGGCTCTCCAGTGGTGGGAAAAATCAGCGATAGCCGGTAACAGTGGAGCCCAGTTTAATCTTGGCCTGGCCTATTATATCGGTGAAGAAGTAATTACCGACCTTGACAAGGCGACGCAGTGGATCAGCATGGCTGCAAAACAAAACCATGCCGAGGCCGAGCGAATTTATAATATTCTGATTCGCAACAGCCCAACGTTGACTAAAAACGAATCTGCACGCACAGAAAACAATTCTAATTCTGAAATAGTTGAATCTGAAAACATCGTTATCGATCAAGCGGCAATTCCTACGATTGAATCCAGCCAGAAAATCGAGGCCGTTCAGAAACAGACCCAAACTGAAGAATTCTGGAAAACCATTCAAAAGGCAAACTTACTGACGAAACCAAACGAATCAGGTTTGAACATCAGTTCTTTGCCGGCCGGCGCGCCTGTTGAAGTCATCAAGTCTCAGGGAGAATGGAGCCAGGTCACTCTACCTGCCGGGTTAAAAATGTGGGTTTACGAAAAGTTTATAGTCGTCAACAATGGCCGGGGAAAAATCAAAGGAACAGGAGTCCGAGTCAGACCAAAGCCGACAACAGATAATCTAATATCCCCGCCCGCCGGGTCTTACAGAAATGGCGACAACGTAGCTGTTTTAGTAAAAAAAGAGGAGTGGTATCAAATTCGCGCACCCAAACATATTGGAGGATGGATTCCAAACAGTAACCTGGAAAAATATCAGGACTCCAAAAAGAATAGAACTCAGCTCTGGGATCTGATGATGGCAGAAGGCCTGTAAATCCAAATAGAGACATACTGACGATGGGCAGTTCAAACATTCTCAACAAATTTTTAGGCGTAGCGGTAACGTTACTGCTGCTCACGCTCCCGATTTTAACGTCAGCCGCCGATGACGAAATCTCACAAATAGACGAAATCAAACTCCTGATCAAAAATAACAATCTACAAAAGGCCCTGTCTTTAACAGAAAACCTTCTGCAGAAAAATCCAGGCGACCCTGCAGTGCGCTTTATCAAAGCAACTATTTTAGAAAAAACAGGAGATAAAGATGAAGCAATTGTCATATACAAAAATTTGACTTCAAGTAACAACGATCAACCCGAAGCATTTAATAATCTGGCCATCATATACGCCCAATCCGGCGACTTCAAATCTGCAATAACCACGCTGGAGAGTGCATTCGAAAATCATCCGGGATATGCAACAGTCTACGCAAACTTGAAACAGATATATGACAAACTAGCAAGCGATGCCTATAAAATCGCCCTGAATCTTGACTCACCGCCGATTGAACTGCAACTCACTGCGCTGGATCAAATCACCGACTTTTCTTCAGACTCAGGACAGATACTGACCACCAAATCCGAACCCATTGCATCGATACAAAACGACACCGTTCAGTCAGCATTAGAGGCTGCTTCAAGCACTCAGAAAATTTTGGAACCTATAGCTGAGTCAAACCCACCCCCGCTTGATATCATCGAAAATCTACCGGCAGCTGGTGAAGAACAAATTGAAAAAACCACGAATAACAAGACTACGGAACAACAACCAGACCTCCCAACCGCTTCGGATGCCCTTGAAATAGACAGGATAAAAGAGCGAGTTAAGGGATGGGCCAAAGCCTGGGCGTCTCAGGATCTTGAGCAATATCTATCGCACTACGCAGGTCTGTTTGATCCCGGTGGTGATGTTTCTCTGAATGAATGGAAAAACCAACGCGAGAACAGTATTGTTAATCGCAATTTTATTATTGTGGATCTGAATAATCTCAAAATAGATATCCAGGGTGAATCAGCCAGTGTCAGTTTTATCGAGTATTACAGGTCAGATATACATGAAGGAAGCAGAAATAAAACCCTCAAGCTAAGACGGGACAATGGGACATGGTTTATCACACATGAAATCATCTAAACTGAAAAGCACTCTGTCGCAATAAAAATTTCTGGAAAATTGAATCTATCCCGAATAACCATAAACCTCTCAACTCAGGCGCTTTTACTTTGGTGGCTTTTTTCACTACCTTTCAGCGTGCTGGCCGAAGCCACTTATGAAGATCGTGTGCTGTCGTCACTCGAGAGCATACAGACCGCAAATATTGATTCGACTCTAAAATCGCTCAACCAGATAATAGACCGATACCCCAATAGCAAAGTGAGCCATCTGGTTCTCGCTGATATACTTTCAATCCGGGCCGGCTCCAGCAGTCGCATAAGGGATTATCACAGCGGCAACACACAACTCGATGGGCTAAGAGACGAGCTACGGTATCGATGGCAGCACAACATGCTTGAGTCACCGGCCTATTCCGGATTTTTGCCTAGCGACCTGATACAAATATCTTACGATCAGGAGCACGTTCTAGTAGTAGATGCCAGTGCAGCCAGATTATATGTATACCAAAATCAGCTTGGTGCTCTGACGCTTGTTGATGATTTCTACATCACTGTGGGCAAGTCAGGGATGGGGAAAGTCTACGAAGGAGACCTTCGAACACCCGTCGGCGTCTATCATGTGACCTCCTATATCCCCGGAGAAACGTTACCCGATCGATATGGACCCGGAGCTTTCCCGATAAATTATCCCAATATCATTGACAAGCGACACAAAAGAACGGGCTATGGAATCTGGATTCACGGCACCGAGTCGGATAACTATAATCGTGTTCCTCTGGCGAGTGACGGTTGCGTTTCCCTTAGCAATGACGAGTTTCTGGAAATAGCCAAGTACATAAAAACAGATGGAACAACACCTGTAATTATCTCTGAAAATTTCTCATGGAGTGATCCCAAACAGATAAGAGCACAACAATTAAGCTTTAAGAAATTGATAAATCAATGGAAAATGGACTGGGAAAATAGAGACCACAAAAACTATATTTCGCACTACTCTGATACTGATTTTAAAAACACAGAATTTGATTATAAATCCTGGTCAGCCCACAAACAGTCGGTAAACAAATCGAAAAACTATATTCAAATCGGAATCGAAAATCTAAGTATATTTTCTTATCCTGGAGAGGAAAATTTGGTGATAATGCGTTTTGATCAAGATTACCGAAGCGATAACTACAATAGTCGATCCCAAAAAACACTCTTTTGGAAACTCAATGATAAAAAAAGCTGGAAAATAATCTTCGAGGGATAATAAGCACACTGATCTAGAACGATTGAATTCTAAAAGTTCACTACTAATTAATCAAAATCGTCGAAACGGCAGGAAATCAGCTGTTCATTTTCCCTGACCACATTGTGTTTCTCAAACCATAGATTCCGCTCATATCCGACAAAATTCCAAGCAACACGCTTACTATCCCGGCTCCCTATGAAATTTCAAGTAAATCGAAGGAAAAAAGCCTAATTTGATGACATTTTAGCAAACTAAGGAAGTTTTCTATATTTTTCAATGACTCAGGAACATAAATTAATGTTAGACTGGAACTTGAGAGCAGTCTATTCTATAATTTGAGCAGATTTTTATCATTCATTAAAACAAAACAACCACTTTGAAGGGTAGTCGGATGAAATATATGATTAAGGTGGCAGTCCTGTTAACTGCATTCACACTAGTTCCTGCATTAAATGCCAACGCCCAGGAGGGAACCAGTTGGTTTGGTGACACTGCTGATGGTCGATGGCTTGCTGGTATTAAATACGGCCAGGTTTCTAACGACGAACAGGGCTTTCAAGACGCCGACGCCTACACACTGGTTTTAGGTTATCAGTTCGCCAGAGAAGTCGGGGTCAATGGTTCTTCCAATCTTGAGTTTGAATTCACAGATTCGTATGAAGCAGACAGGAATACTGGATTTGCTGGGGATAACTGGGATTTACGTGCCTATGGTTTATATTTGACTTACCAATCACCGGGAACAGTCTATTTTAAAGGCAAGCTCGGAGTGCTGTATTCTGATATTCGTTCAGAAACCAACAATATCAAACTGGAAACCGAGGACGACGCAAATTTTGCTTACGGGGCCGGTGTTGGTGTCGTACTCGGCGCAAATCAGAACATCAACCTTGAACTTGACTATACCGCATCCTCGGGAGACAACGATATAGGTCTGGTTAACCTGGGTGGATATATTACCTTTTAAATTACGGGTTCAGATGATAGAAAAGGCCGCATTTGATGCGGCCTTTTTTGGTTAATTTCGGACTAATTAACCTATTGATTTCAAAAATTACTTGCCAA
>JAIBDK010000241.1 GCA_024679435.1 Gammaproteobacteria bacterium
ATCGGTTCACTGGTAGAGTTTTCTACCGTCCCGGAAAGTGAAGATTTCCCTGAAAAGTACTGGGGACAGCGCGTCTATACCCTTGCAGCCGTTTACAACGGAGACGCCGATGAAGGCGAAAAACTCATGCAGCCACTACGCGAACTAGGTGAAATGGTGACGGACTTCTCCGGCAAAATGGAGTACTGCGATGTACAAATGTTGTTTGATGAACTTATGCCCAGTGGACAGTTCCGATGCTACTGGAAATGTCATTATCTGGATCGCCTGACCGATGAGGTCATCGACAACATCCTTAACGGAAATGCGTCACCGGCTTCGCCAAACACCCTAACGTCAATATGGAATTTCGGTGGTGCAACGGCTCAGGTAAGCGCTGACGCAACCGCTTTTGGTGATCGCTCAATGCCTTACATGTTTTCCATTGACTCGACCTGGGCAGATGCTGCGGATGACAACAAAAACATCGTCTGGACAAGAAACTTCTGGGAGAAAATGAAACCCTATTCAGCTAATGGAAGGATGTATCTTAATTTCCCGGGACAGGGAGAAGAAGGTGAGAAAACCTTGCAAAACACGTTTGGCGAAAACTACAGCAAACTGCGCGAAATCAAGGTCAAATTCGACCCTGAAAACAAATTTTGCTTTAACCAGAATATTAAACCAGCCGTTTGATATGCGACCTCAATAAACAGGCCACAATTACAGGAGATACAGAACAAAAAAGAGTGCATCACGGATACACTCTTTTCGTTCAGTCACGTCTCGCAGACAAAGGATTTATAGCTGGGGCATGGGAAAATCGCTGCCGCAAACCGGCTATCCGAGCCTATAACCGGCTCCACATCCTCATCAAATTACAATAACTCTGTTCCACCTGAACCGTTGACTCGGCGTCAGGGTGGCTATTTCCAAGATTCTCTTTTGCCAGATACATTTGATAAAGCAATTCTCGGCGATCTGCTTCAGGGACAAGACTCTGCATCCAGGTCACAGCGACGCGACGTTCACCACTAACCACCTCATTAACCTGATGCCGGAATGAAGCGGGATACATAACCCCGTCTCCGGCATTCAATTTAACCTGTTGGGCACCAAATCCGGTTTGTATCTCAAGCTCACCACCCTCATAGTCTTCGGGGTCATTGAGAAAAATGGTAATAGCAATATCCGACCGATACGGCTCGCCCGCTCCCATAACAGGATTATCGATATGGCTGCCATACCCCATACCTTCGCCGTATATTGCAAAAAAAGGCGCCGCAACCCTTCGCGGCAACCCTGCATTTAGATAAACCGGATGGCGCAACAAGGCTCCCATTACCAGATTGTCCAACCCCTTTTTATGCGCGTCATCCGCAACCAGCTCAAGATTATGTTTCTCTCTTTGGGCCATTTCTCCGGCAGACGCAGCCCCGGCAGCAAATTTCCCCCTTCCAAGCAAATCATTTGCCACGGCGAGTTGATCCTGATTCAATACTCTGTCCAGATTTATTAACATAAGCTTACCCTCTTTAACAATTCTGTTATCTGTTAACAAATAGCCTTAAACATTTCTTCTCGCAGTATAATTTCAACTATGCAAAAAGCAAGAATCCGAACCGGCTGGAAAAACAGAGACCGTGAAATCTCCATTGAAGATTTTGCGAATGCACTTTCCGCTATCTGTTGGCGACTATCCCTTAATGCCGCTAAAAACCTGCATGAACAGGATTTCATCTATCACAACGATTATCAACGTATCAACGTGATCCGTGAATATCTGTTTTTCCTGATCCATTGCGCCGACAGACTCATGCATGAGCAGATTGACGACGAAGACCGCATTACATTCATTACCGCACTTTCCAAAGACAGCTATCGCCATTTTGCGCAAAACTCTCTGGAGATTCTATCAGCCGCCGGGGGATACAAACCGACAATAGAATCCTATATTGAATCCTTGAACAGCACGATGACAGCGCTCTCCGATTTTCGCTTTGAACAGGACGCCCCGGGTTACGAAATGTTTCGTCTGCTCGGATCTCGCGTGCTGGATATTATGGGAGACAGTCAGACCAATAAATGGGTTATTGATCAGGTTATGGATATAGACGGGCCTGAGGCCTATGAGATTTTCAAAAAGTCTTTCGACAAACTGAAACGAAGTTCCGGGTTTTAAGTTCCGGAACTAAAATTAGATGCACTATCAGTTGTTCCGGACCTGGCATCGTTGTAACCCGCTTCATAGCCATCGGTTATGCGCTGCTCTTCAATTTTTGGGTTGCCCAAGAATCCACTGACCCAACCCAGAATATAGTCTTTCGAAACGTTATCCTGTTCGAGCTTGGCGATAGTTTGATAATAAGGACTTGTCATGCTGATTTTTGGGTATTTAAGTTCAAAAATAACATATCAGTTGCCTCGGAATCAGGCAACTACCCATTAGTAAAGGAATTTCGGGGAGAATCACAATGTCGGTGTATTGCTTTAGTGATAGTCCAAACACATTTAGTATCAGGCATGATAGTCAGCAAATCTCCTTCATTGACCAAAACCGGAATCGAATCTCCGGAAACGATTGTTGCACTACCATCCACAATGTAACTTGTTTCCGTTGCGCTGACGCTATGCTGATATGTGCCCTGAGCATGAATCAACAACGGCCATTCTTCAGCACCCATAATTTCCAGTTTCATAGGTGATGGATCCGCTTCCACTAAAACCTGATTCATGTATATTTAAAATTGAGTATTACCAACGTGCAATTCTACCGCTAAATTAATCTATCGCAACAAATGAGACTTATGGACATCGAAACCCAACCCTCCACATTACAGATTCTGGTTGACGATCAGGAAAGAAAAATTGAGCTGACTCAGGACATGATCCTGGAAGCGGAATCTATCCTGACTAAAATGGATCGGGATATGGATAAAGGATGGCAGCTGGCACGCCGATTCATCGATAATCCCTCAGTAATGCAACGCTGTCAGATAGCCTCGAATCGTCTACTCACCGGCCTGCATACTGGAAACGAAGCCACTGTCTCTCTAATGAGCTGTTATATTGTTTCACGATTAAAAGATGTGAGTACCGTAGCCATAAACAGCGAAGGCGAAGATGACCAAACCCTGTTTTATGATGATGCGGGGACAATGCTGAAATAGAACAAACGAATCTGATCGTTTTCTTTTCATACTGGCACCCCGCTGACCAGTCAGATCAGAGGTAGTATATCGACCTGTCTTAGAATCATAATACCAATTCCAGTTGTTGTGTTCACAAAAATAAGAAATTAATCACAACTGCACCAAGAAATGCTATGCCTCCCATCACGAAAAATTTCACAAATTTCAGATACTTTTCTTTCGCTTCTCCGTGGTGAGAATTTGGAAGCAACACCAATAGTGGAACTATATTAGTTGAGCGATTTGTATTGACTTGCAATAATCTGTAAAAATTAAGAATAGCCGCCCCCAGGAAGAACAAAGTGCTTGCACAAAATATGATATATATAATCGCTATTAGAATTTTTTCTATGGACATGTGTCATTGTCTCCACCAAATAACACCCTTAGATCCTCAGCCACATCCCTAACTCCATAAGATACAGTGTGAGTTCCGGCGCCGCCAACATTTAACCCTGGCCCAAGGTGCAAGCCAACACCATTCAGCTTGTCATTATTATCGAGCGAAATAGAAAGGCCCCCTAAGCCATCATTAAAGCCAACTGTAGATCCATCTCCTGTTAATGATTGTAAGTCTCCACCCTCATAGCCTACGCCAACAGTGATTCGTCCAGTCCCGTAATCACTGCCACCTCCATATCCCTCAACGTATCCTCCACTATCCCAATTACCCCCATTTATCCCAGGAAAAGAAATAGCTGCTCCTATTCCCCCTCCTTGACCTGTACCACCAGTGAGCCAACTTGGCACCCGAATATTTATTCCAATTTTCACTACATCCAATCCAAATGGATCAAAAAACCTCGCGGGATTAGCCAGTGCATACCCATACGTATTAACTCCACCCATTAACCCAATCGGATCAGAGGTGATATACCTTCCTGTTTGCGGGTCATAATATCTATTCCAGTTGTAATACAGACCGCTCTCCGGATCAGAAAACTGACCCGGAAAACGAAGCCTTAGATTGTGCTCAATACCATCACCGTCAGGATCTTTGTTAACACCGCCCTCGCCAAAACCGTTTGAGCGCCAGGTCCAGGCGATCGTTTTCGATTCATCTACCGCAACTCTGGGCGTATTCAAATGGTCTGTAATCAACGATAGTGAATTTTCTACAATTGTTTCTCCCGTCTTACTTAACTTTACAACATCTTTTTTTACGGTTATGCCGTCTGCCCACACATAATCTCCTGATGGCTCGCCCTTTTTGAAGTCGCTAATCAACATTC
>JAIBDK010000094.1 GCA_024679435.1 Gammaproteobacteria bacterium
AATCCTATTCCCAGCATAATACCGATAAACAGGTTTCGTCCAAGGGTTCCTGATCTTACGTTTGTAAATACGAAGGGGATGGCAAGAATAACCATCACCGCAGTTGACAGCGGTAGCATGATCTTACTCCAGAAAGCCAGCTCATAGGGGTCGGTTTTTTGCTGATTATCGTTGAGGTGGCCAATGTATTTGCTTAACTGCAGGAATGATAACTGGTCGGGTTTTATGAGGAATACAGAGAGTATTTGAGGGTTTACCCGTGATTCCCATTTTGCGGCCTTAGTGGATTTGCGTTCTATTTTACCATCCGGTTCAACCAATGTTTGTCGAACTTTCTGGAGTAACCAATAGTCACCCTGGAATTGCCCGCGTTTTGCTCGAACCAGAGAACGCAACTGCCTTTCAGGGTCGAATTCATAAACAAGCACGCGCAATAAGGTCAGGTCTGGTAATACCTCACCGATGTTGACATAGGTTTCGGAGTCACGCATCCACAAACCGAAGTTAGTATGCTGTTTGATATCCTCCTGAAGTGCTTCGGCTCGGTTTCTGTGAGCCGCTGTTTCCGTATAGGGCGAAACTAGCTCACCCATGAGTATAGCGGCAACGACAAAAATACCTCCCATTTTAAGTGCTGCAGATGTAATCTGAACCATGGAAACGCCACTTGCACGCATGACAATGAGCTCAGAATCGTTGGCCAGCATAGAAAGCCCGATAATTGTTCCAAGAAGAGCGGCCATAGGAAACAGCTCGTAGATGGTTCTTGGAATGATAAGAATAACAAAGGAAATGGCCTGAAAGAGATCATAGCTTCCCTTGCCGATGCTACCGAGCTGATCCAGAAAAGTGACAAAGGTGAACAACCCCAGTAATACCATCATTACAACCATTGTATATTGGAGGATGATTGCCCCAAGATAACGGTCAAGAATTTTCATCAGTTACTAAACCCGGGAAGAAGCCTCAGATTCTGGCTGCGGCGCCGGAACATATAGATGGCGAGCGCGAGAAACATCAGGTTAACGGCCCACAGCGAAAGGTGCGGCGGCACGGTGCCCTTGCGGATAAGTGCAACCACCAGGCCCAACACATTGGAGTAAGTGAAATACACCAGCAATGCGGTAATCAACCCGGGGAAGCGAGCTTTTCTGTAGGTGATGGAAGAAAAACACAACGCAAAGATCATCAAAATGGGCAACATTGCAATTTTAGAAAGCCGCCAGTGGAATTCCCCGATGGCTCTTCGTGAGGGCTTATCAAGCAACTGCGTAGTGGGTGTCGCCTTGGTGCTGAGGGTCATTTTGTTTGCAGCTTGCTGTTTAAGGCGAATTGCATAGGTCTCGAATTTGACGAACTCATAGTCCCTGTCGCCTGCATCCCCACGATATTGGCTGCCGTTTTTTAATACCAGAAAGTCATCGTTGGTTTTTTCGTCAACAGTTTTAAAGCCTATTGCTGCGGTGACAACTTCGTCATCCTCTTCGCCGTCTTCGTAGACAAAAATATTTCTGAAGGTATCGGTGTCTCTGTCATAGCTTTCGACAAAGTAAACGCCATTACCTCCCCGGGTTTCGGTAAATACGCCTGGAATAATTCCGGTTGCGTCTGATCTGTTACGATACTTATGCTCGATAGATTTACCTACCTGGGCGGATAAGGGAGAGATGTACAGAGAAAATGCACCTACTGCTGTGCCCATGATAAGTGACAGCACGATCACCGGTCGAATAAACTGAGCGATGCTAATGCCGCAGGCGGTAATTACGGTAAGTTCATTATCGCGAATCCAGCGCCCCATTACTAAAAGCATGGAAATAAAAACGACTAGCGGAACGATGACATCCAGATAAGTCATCAGTTTTAGCAACAGCAGAATGAATACACTGTTCATTGGAATATCTCCCTCGGCGGCCTGGCTCAGGAAGCCCACGAGCCGAGTTACGAAGAAAATAGAAAAAAGAACAGCTGTCACCGCAGCACTGGTCTGCAGTACTTCCCTGATAAATGCGCGATGAATAATCATTAAAAAATCTGTGCTTTGTTAAAAAGTCGTCATTACACCCACATTTTCATTAATTTTACAAATGACCCTGAGCTCTGGATAACGTCATACAAACACAGGATGTGTTAATGGAGTACGGAATGATAGAATTGAACTAAACTTACCAAAATCGATACCCGATTTTACGTGAAAAACCACCCAGAGGTTAATATGGAATTCTTCGGAAAAGCATTAAATATAGTTAAGCAATCATCTCAATGCCTCGTAGTGGGTGTCTATCAAGGTAAAAAACCAAAATTAACCGTTTCTGCCTCGCAACTGGACGAGGCGAGTGGAAAACAGCTGAGTAAAATTCTGGCTCAGGGAGATATGAGCGGCGCCGAAGGCTCTTCACTGATGATCTACGATCCGTTGAATATTAAGGCTCGCCGCATTTTACTGGTAGGCCTAGGTGGTGACAGGAAAACCTCGTCGGAAAGTATGCGTAAAGCAGCTTCGCTGGCAGCTAAAACCCTGAATGCACGTAACATAGCAAGTGCTGACTTTTTGCTGCTGGATGCCATTACAGATTCGGAACTGTTAACCCGGCAAGCCAGAAATATTGTTGAAGCCGTTGATGAAACTGTTTATCTCTATCAGGAAACAAAAAGCGGTAGAAAAGAGAAAAATGCACTTAGTAAGGTTAATCTGGTTACAGATCGTAAGAGACTGTCTGCGGTAAAAGCTGGGGTTGTTCGAGGTGTCGCTGTTTCTAATGGTATCTCCTACACCAAGACGCTCTCTAATCTACCTGGAAATATTTGCACGCCGAGTTATCTTGCCCGTCAAGCAAAAGCATTGCAAAAGTCCCATGGGATTAAAACAACGGTGCTGGATGAAGCGCAGATGAAAAAACTTAAGATGGGCTCGCTGTTATCGGTTTCCCGGGGAAGTCGGGAGCCGGCAAAATTTATTATCATGGAACATAAGGGTGGTAAAAAATCTGAAAAACCCGTTGTTTTGGTAGGCAAGGGGCTGACATTTGATGCTGGGGGCATTTCCATTAAGCCTGCAGGGGCTATGGACGAAATGAAATATGATATGTGTGGTGGCGCAAGTGTGTTCGGTACCATGATTGCTGTTTCGGAAATGAATCTGCCACTGAACGTGGTAGGGATTGTTCCCAGCAGTGAAAATCTACCCGATGGTGCCGCCAATAAACCTGGCGATATCGTTACCAGCATGGCAGGGCTTACCATTGAGATTCTGAATACTGATGCAGAAGGAAGATTAATTCTGTGCGATGCGCTAACTTATGCCGAGCGTTACAAACCCAGCGCAGTTGTGGATATTGCAACACTTACCGGCGCTTGCATTATTGCTCTGGGCCATCATGCGAGCGGACTGTTCAGCAATAATGATAAATTGGCTAAAGAATTGCTTAAAGCTGGTGATTCATCTGGTGATCGAGCCTGGCAGTTGCCTATGTGGGATGATTATTCAAAACAGTTGAAAAGCAATTTTGCCGACCTCGCTAATATAGGCGGGCGAAGTGCCGGGTCGGTAACCGCGGCCTGTTTTCTCAAGCATTTTACCGAAAGTTATGACTGGGCGCATTTGGACGTCGCCGGTACCGCCTGGAAATCTGCTGGACCCAAGGGGGCTACGGGTCGTCCGGTACCTTTGCTAGTTGAGTTTTTGTTGGGGCGATGCTGATTTGACTGAACAAATAGACTTTTACATACTGGACAATGGTAATCGGCAAGATAAGCTTTATTATGCGTGCCGCATAACAGAAAAAGCCTATGATCAGGGTTTTAAGGTTTTTATTCAATGTGACGACGCGCTCATCAGCCAGAAGATGGACAGTTTACTTTGGACTTTTTCCCGGGAAAGTTTTGTACCGCATCGCATCTGTGAAAGAGAGGAGTTGAGCTGGCAAGAATATCCTGTTCAGCTTGGCGCATTACAAATCGATAAACCTCAACATAGTGAACAGCATTCTGGTGACGGACAATCCAATGCAAGAGTCGCCGATGTGGTGGTCAATCTTGCCGATACGCCTTCAGATGCAATTTTCGCCTTCTCCAGAATCGTGGATCTGGTCTCAGGCGAACAAACAGACCGACTTGCAGGTCGAGAGCGATTTCGAAAGTACAGAGAAAAAGGTCATAAACCCAACACCCACAAACTGGGTCAAAAATAATTTTCTTTCACTGCACCAGTTGGCGGAGCCATATTTATCCTAGAGAGATGATGGGTGATTAAGCGCTGGTTTGGGAGAGGCAGATTAAGGTAATATCGCCCATCACGGAATTTGGTGCGTATCCCCGGTGAAGATTGGCCAGGTCTTATAAATCATCCCCTTGTAAACTTTTGAGCTCTTATGACAATAGATAAATCCTACAATCCTCACGATATTGAAGCCCGATGGTATAAACATTGGGAAGAAAAAGGATACTTCGCACCATCAGAAGCAGATGGAGAATCTTATTGTATTATGATTCCGCCACCCAATGTGACGGGCAGTTTGCATATGGGGCATGCTTTTCAGGATACGATAATGGACGCCTTGATTCGATTTAATCGAATGAAAGGTCGGAAGACTCTGTGGCAACCCGGTATGGATCACGCGGGTATTGCAACCCAGATGGTGGTGGAGCGACTCATTAATGCGCAAGGAAAAACCCGTCATGATTATGGGCGAGAGAAATTTATAGAAAAAGTGTGGGACTGGAAGGCGGAATCTGGAGGCACCATTACCCAGCAGCTGAGACGGATGGGCGCGTCACCAGACTGGGAACATGAAAGATTCACCATGGATGAAGGTTTGAACAAGGCGGTGAATGAAGTTTTTGTCTCTTTGTATGACGAAGGCATTATCTACCGTGGAAAACGTCTGGTGAACTGGGATCCTGTGTTGCACACCGCTTTGTCTGACCTGGAAGTGCTTTCCGAAGAAGAAAAAGGCTCTCTTTGGCATTTAAAGTACCCATTGTCTGATTCGGATGGCTTCCTCACCGTAGCGACAACCCGTCCGGAAACGATGCTCGGCGACAGTGCTGTGGCGGTACATCCGGATGATGAGCGCTATCAAGATCTGGTTGGCAAGTTTTGCGAGTTACCTCTCACAGGCAGAAAGATTCCCATTATTGCTGACGATTATGTGGATCCTGAATTTGGATCGGGTTGTGTAAAAATTACGCCCGCTCATGATTTCAATGATTATCAGGTTTGGCTTCGTCATCGATACAGTGAAGAAATGACGAACCAGATTCATGGTGGTTTGATTAACGTTTTTACCGATGACGCTTCCATTCGGGATAACTATAATAACAATGACTTGGAAGAAGGGCAGCTTATTCCGGTGGCTTACGTTGGTCTGGACCGAATCAAAGCCCGGAAACGTATCATTTCTGATTTTGAGGTGCTGGGTTTAATTGAGCGAATCGATGATCATAAGCTGATGATTCCACGGGGTGATCGTTCTGGCGCAGTGGTTGAGCCCTACCTCACCGATCAATGGTATGTCGATCTGACCCGGGATATTCAGGACGACGGACGCCCAGGAGGAAAGGCGGTAATAACAGACCCTTCCATTGATGCGGTACGATCGGGAAAAATCGAGTTTGTTCCAGAAAACTGGTCCAAAACTTATTATCAGTGGCTTGAGAATATTGAAGATTGGTGTATCTCCCGGCAGATCTGGTGGGGTCATAGAATTCCGGCGTGGTATGATGACGAGGATAACGTGTATGTTGGCCATGACGAGAAACAGGTCAGGAACAAGTATTTTCTCGATCCCGATGTTTCCCTGAGGCAAGACGACGACGTACTCGATACCTGGTTCAGTTCAGCGTTGTGGCCCTTTTCAACTTTAGGCTGGCCTGAACAAACCGAACGCCTGAAAACATTTTATCCTACCAGTGTTCTGGTTACTGGGTTCGATATTATATTTTTCTGGGTTGCCCGAATGATTATGATGGGCACAAAATTTATGGGAGAAGTCCCTTTTAGCCAGGTTTATATTCACGGACTGGTTCGCGACGCTCATGGACAGAAGATGTCTAAGTCCAAAGGGAATGTGCTTGATCCCATTGATCTTATTGACGGTATTAATCTTGATGCGCTGGTGAACAAACGTGTTAAGGGGATGATGCAGCCGCACCTTGAAGAAAAAATAGCTAAACAGACTCGTAAGGACTTTCCTGATGGAATTCCAAGCTTTGGTACCGATGCCTTGCGTTTTACTTTTGCGGCATTGGCATCAAATGGTCGGGATATTAATTTTGATCTGGGAAGAATTGAAGGTTACCGGAATTTTTGCAACAAAATCTGGAATGCCGCTCGATTCGTGCAGATGAACACCGAAGGTATGGACTGTGGTCAACACGAACATCAAAGTGATCCGGTGGTGGAGCTTTCCAGTGCTGATCGATGGATGATTTCAAGGCTTCAAAAAAGTGAGCATAAAATTGATGATGCGATTGTTCGTTACCGATTCGATCATGCTGCGCAGGAAATTTACGATTTAACATGGAATTACTACTGCGATTGGTATCTGGAATTATGTAAGCCGGTTTTGAATAATCCGGACAGTGCTGCAGCTCTTCAGGTCGGGACCAGAAGGACTTTGTTGCGCGTACTGGAAACGATTCTGCGGTTGGCACATCCGATTATGCCCTTTATCACAGAAGAGATCTGGCAACGAATTGCAGAGCAAGCAGGTAAGTTAGGTGAAACCATCATGACTCAGCCATATCCCGAATCGGAACCGGATAAGATTGATGAACAGGCTGAAACTGAGATTGAATGGGTTATGGCATTCATTCTTGGGGTCAGGAAAATTCGGGGTGAAATGGATATATCACCAGGCAAGCGAGTGCCTGTTTTGCTAGCCGATGCCTCTGCTGATGATCTTGACAAGTTGGCGGCAAATCGCGCCTGTCTTGATGTGGTGGGGAAAATTGAATCTATTAATGTGCTGGATCAGGGGCAGCAGCAGCCGGAAGCGGCCATAGCTATGTTGGGCAATATGAAATTGCTTATTCCTATGGCCGGCCTTATTGATAAGGGAGCTGAGCTCGCTCGTCTCGGAAAGCAGGCGCTTCAGATTGAAGCTGAAATTCAGAGAGTGTCAAAGAAACTGGGGAATAGCGGGTTTGTTGAGAAAGCTCCCGCAGCAGTGGTACAAAAAGAACAGCAGAAACTCGACGATTACAAAGTGCAAAAATCCGGTATTGAGCAGCAGATTGAAAAAATTTCTGTGCTGTAATCAGTCTGCGCAACCTGATCAGCATCAGTTATGGATGTCATTACCGACAATTAGTCCTTATAGTATTCGCGATACCATTGGACAAACCGGTTTAAGCCGGTAGCGATATCTATGGATGGTCGAAAGTCGAATTCTTCTTCAAGTCGGGTTATATCGGCGTTAGTGGTTTCAACATCACCGGGTTGCATTTCCAGCATATCGTATTCGGCGGTAACGCCTAGAGCGTTTTCCAGAGCATGGATATAATCCATGAGGTTGACTCGGGTGCCGTTACCGATATTGTAAATTCGATAGGGTGCCGCGGCAGAAGCAGGTGTTGGCGATAACGGGTCATAATTTGGATCTGCCAGGGGTTTATGATCAATTACTCGAATTACTCCTTCAACAATATCATCTATATAAGTAAAGTCGCGACTCAGATTTCCTCCGTTGTACACGGGAATTTTTTCACCCGCGAGAATCTTGCGTGTGAATTTAAAGAACGCCATATCCGGTCGTCCCCAGGGTCCGTATACGGTGAAGAAACGCAAGCCGGTGACAGGCAGGCTGTAAAGATGTCCGTAGGTATGCGCCATTAACTCGTTGGCTTTTTTGGTCGCAGCATAAAGTGATACGGGATGGTCTACCGGGTCATCCTCGCTGAACGGTATTTTTTTATTGCCGCCATAAACTGAACTGCTGGAGGCAAAAACAAGATGTCCAGCGTTACTCCGCCTGCAGCCTTCCAGAATATTTCCAAAGCCAACCAG
>JAIBDK010000154.1 GCA_024679435.1 Gammaproteobacteria bacterium
CGAGTTGGTGTGTATGCGATTCAATGTGCACTGCATGCCGCTATTGATCTGGGATTAAGCGCAGTTGAAGCGTATTCAATTTTCGGCCGACCTATGGGGATTCCAAAGACCGGGGTTTTTGGACTGTATGATCTAATCGGCATAGACCTCATGGCAGATGTGGTGCAGAGTCTGGTGAATATACTTCCTCCGGATGATGCGTTTCACGCGGTATCGGGTGAAATACCTTTGATGACTCAAATGATCTCAAATGGTCAAACCGGCAATAAACAGGGCAAAGGGTTTTACCGGGAGGAAGAACATTCTAACGATCGATATGTCTTAAACCGTGAGTCGCGAGAATATGAACGATTTGAGCGGTTGAACCTGCCTTTGGCAGAGAATGCCGAGAAGAATGGTGTTGGAACGTTACTGGAAGAAGATTCCGTCTATGGCGATTTTGCCTGGCAAGTGCTTTCTAAAACGTTGTGTTATGCGGCCTCATTGATTCCCGAGGTAGGTGATGACCCTGTTGGTATTGATGATGCCATGAAGCTGGGATACAACTGGATTCAGGGTCCTTTTGAAATGATGGACGCACTTGGTGCGGGCAATATTATTGCGCGTTTGGAATCTGAGAATAGGGAAGTTCCGGAGTTTTTGAAGAAAACTGCAGGCTCCGGTTTTTATAGTGTCTCTGGGGAATCTTTGCAAGCTGCTACGTTCTCGGGTGGCTGGCAACCTATTGCTCGTCCAGCAGGGGTTATCCGATTCAACGAAAAGAAACAGACACTGAAACCGGTGAACACAAACCAAATGGCGAGTTGGTATGCCGTTGATGGCGTCGCAATGGTGGAGTTTCACAGCAAGGCAAATGCGCTGGATGGTGATTCCATGGCCATTCTCGCGGATGCGGTGGAACAAGTGCCTGCAATGGGACTGGGAGGATTGCTGATTCATAATGATGCTCAGCACTTTTCCTGTGGCGTAAATCTCGGGGCGGTTCGGGAGTTTTACAGAGCCGAAGACTATAACGGTCTGGATCAGTTTCTGGCGCATTTCCAGCAGACCTGCGTGGCGATGAGAGATGCTGATTACCCGGTGGTAGTGGCGCCAGTCGGTCTGTCGCTCGGCGGCGGTTTTGAGGTTGTTCTTCATGGCAAGCAAGTTATCAGTCATGCAAATTCAGTGATGGGCCTGGTTGAATCGCTGGTTGGCGTGGTTCCATCCGGTGGCGGGTGTAAGGAAATTTTATATCGTTGGGTTGAGAAACTGGGATGTGGAACAGATATTTCAGATGCCAGTTTTAAAGCGTTTATGAATACGGGTTATGGAAAAACTGCGACATCGCCGTTGCTGGCTTCAGATCTTGCTATGGTTCGAGAAAATGATAGTTACGAAATGAACCGTGATCGCATCTATGCAACAGCCGTCAACGCGGTGATTGCCGGTGATGATCAGGCGATATTTAAGCGTCCGGATCTTTCGATGCCCGGTGCGCCGGTATTTGAAAAAATGGTGGGCTGGCTTGTTAAGGCGCATAAAGAAGACGGAATTCTCACTCCCCATGACGTCGTGGTTGGAACTGAGATAGCACGTATTATGAGTGGGGGAGACATTGAGCCCGGCACACTGTGGTCTGAACAGGATTTATTTGATGCTGAAAGAAATTCATTTTTGAAGCTGGCGGCGTCAGAAGCAACGCAGGCCAGAATTAACAACATGCTTGATTTTGGTAAGACGCTGAGAAATTGAGGGTGAGATGCAACCTATTCCATTCCGTTATTTCGAATGCAATCATAAGGGTTTACCTTATAGATTCCGGGGAGTTGATATAGAATTGTTGCAATGAATATTAAACCTCTATCGGGAGCATGTGCATGGAAAGGCGAGAATATCGTAAATGACAGTAGTTGGCAGTTCCATTTTGATGCGATTGATTTGGTTGATCTCGATGAGGCTTTGTTTCATGCTAAGAACGCGGGCTGCGACATCCGGTCGGTTGACCGATCTCTGTTTCCACTTGATCATCTGTCACAGAAACTGCATGATATTTCCAGCGTGCTTGAAGATGGATGCGGCTTCGCCAGGCTAAAATCTTTGCCTCTTGATCGCTGGTCTATGGAGGATCGGGAACTCATCTGGATGGGTTTGGCCAGTCATATAGGCGTTCCGGTCTATCAGAATTATCAGGGACAATTGATTCGCCCAATAACCGCCGAACGAGGTGATGTGGGTGATCGATATGGGCAACTGGAGATGGATTCGGGCCAGTTTCTGTCATCCAGAGCACGCACCGCATCCAATTCAGAATTAAGATTTCATACTGATCGCTGCGACGTTGTCGCTCTGTTATGCACAGGTCAGGCAGAAACAGGCGGTGATAGTCGAATTGCCAGTTCGGTAACGGTTCACAATGAGATGCTTAAACGGGCTCCTGAACTTTGCAAGATGTTATATGAGGATTTGCCTCGCAGTCGAATTGGCGAAGAGCAGGGTGGAGAAACAGCCTGGTATTATTTGCCGGTTTGGGGCGTCCAGAATAATAAGTTTACTTCTCATTATTCTCGGACCTATGTGGAAGCGCTGGAATATGTGTCTGGTGCACCGCAAGTGTCTGATGTCCAGTGGAAGGCGATGGATATGCTGGCTGAACTTGCTGATGAATGTGCGCTCAGCATGCGGCTGGATCCCGGAGATATTCAGTTTCTTAACAACCACGTGATTTATCATTCTCGCGGTTCTTATCAGGATAATCCCGATAAAGGCCTGGTTCGGAGCCTGACCAGAATATGGCTTTGTTCGCCACAACGGGCGCTGCCGGAAAAACACAAAATATTATGGGGAGAAGTCGAATCCGGAAAGATTCGTGGGGGCATTCAGCAACCTATTGTTTCACAGCAAACAATCCCGAACTAGCTCAGTCTTATTCGGCCGCGTTTCTTTTGAGGGATTCTTTGGCAGGGTTTCGCAACAAAAAAGCTAGCGGAATAATAGCAAGTGCGGAGATCGCCATGACCAGATAAACGTTCGCATAACCAATTGCAGACGCCTGCAAAGCTATTTCTCTGGCAATTCTCAGCAATTCGCCGGTGTTGTTGAAATCAGAAATGATCGGAGAATCCTTGATGATCTGTCGACCGGGTTCAATGAATTCTCTCATTTCTGAAGTGTTGATTTGGTGTGACCGGTTAATGATTACCACCGCCATCGCTACGCCAAAACTGCTCGACAGGCTATAGGTCAGGGAAATCATGGTGGCGGCTGAAGTCCGTAACTTTGCTGATATAGTTGCATACATCAATCCCATAGCTGGAACCCAGATAAATCCCATCGACAAACCCTGAATGATGGTCGGCCAAAGTACATTATCGATTCCAATTGCAGTATTGTAATGGGCCATTAGCCAACTGGTAGATGAATAAGTGGCTAGCCCCCCGGCTATAAGGTAACGTGGATCAAGCCGGGAAGCGGCAATCCCGGCTAGAATCATGCCCACCATGTTGGCGATACCTCGGGGGAGTACAATCAGTCCAGAAGTAAATACTTCAACACCTCGAAGCTCTTCCATCATTGACGGCAGAATAACCAGCGGCACCAGTCCAGAATAGGCGTAGATAGCGGTAATCAAGATGCTGCACGTCAGGTTTCGGTCACGGAAAATAGTCCAGCTCAGGAAAGGGGTTTTGCAATGCAGTGTGTGAACTAAATACAGATAGAATGAAATCAGACCGATAGCGGTCAGGATTATTAGCCGTGTGGATTCAAACCAGTCCAGTCTATATCCCTGATTGACAACAATCTGCGCCATGGTTAATGCCATCGCTAGCGTAAGATAACCCGTCCAGTCAAATCGCATGTCGGTATCCGGTTTGTCTTTTGGTAAAAACATAACGCAAAATAGCAATGCAACAAACCCAAAGGGTGCGACACTCATAAAAGTGAGTCGCCAACTTACAATATCAGCCAGCCACGCACCCACCGTTGGCGCAAATACCCATCCGGACGCCATCCCTACTGACCACAAAGAAAATACGAATGCGCGTTTATGGGCAGGAAACGTGTTCATTGTAACCGCCTGCGAAAGTGCAATGATGGGAGACCCTGCAAAGGCCGAGAGGACGCGCCATAAAACCACTTCTTCGATGGAGTTCACCGTTCCGACTAATATGGAGGTGAGAGAGAATGTGCCCAGCGCAACGATCATCAGGTTGCGTGCACCAAATCGTGACGATAACCATGGTGTTAGGGGTATGCCAATTGCGCTGGCCACGACGGTCGCGGTAACCACCCAGGCGACCTGATCAAGGTTTACAGATAGATCTCCCTGCATTTGCGGCAGCACGGCGTTCGGAAGTGTCCACGCAGCGGCGTAAACACCTGCTGCGAGTACGACGGCAATAAAGGTCAGCCAGTCTTTAAGAGGGGTAGGTCCGTCTTCGTTGTCTTGCCTAACTTCCGGCTGATTACTGTCCGAGTGGCTCACTCTGTGTTGCTGGTGCCATTGCCATTAACGCTGGTATTTTTTGTCGAGAGCATTGCAACAAGATTTCTGATGTCCGTGATTAATCCGTCTTCGTGAACCGTATCGATAGATACTTCAACGGTCATTCCCGCCCGTATTTCAGGAAGAGTATCTACCGGATCAAATTCAATTTTTACCGGAACTCGCTGTACCACTTTAATCCAGTTGCCGGTCGCATTTTGCGCCGGAAGTACCATGAACTCGCTCCCTGTGGCCGCGCTGATTCGAGTGATTCTTCCCGTAATCGGATTGTCCGGAAAAGCGTCTATCAGTGTTTCTACTTTTTGCCCAATTTGGACCCGGGTAAGCTGAGTTTCTTTCAAGTTAGCCTCGACCCACACTTTGCCGGAGTCCACCAGATAAAATACGGATTCTCCCTGTTCTACCCATTCGCCGGGCTCCAGTGTCATTTTGCTCACGATTCCCGAGGCCTGAGCTGTTATCTGAGTATAGTCAAGCATTAACCGGGCTTCATTTTCTTCGGTCAGTGCTTCCAGATACATGGGGTGCATTTCAGCTGGTATGTCCGCTTTGCCACCCAGTGAAGCTAATGCCTGTCGGGATTTTTCCTTGACTACCAATAAGTCCTGCTCTGACCGCTCCCACTGGTGTCGAGCCTGATCCAGTTCTCTTTTGATGCCGAGTCCTTTGGCAGATAAATCATTCTGTCTGTCAAATTCGCTTTTGTGGTACGCAACCCGGTTTCGGGCTTCTGATTCCTGGGCAATAAACTGACTATATTCAGCCCGCATGGCATCAAGCTTGAGGCGAATTGAAGCTAATTTAGCGTGCGCTTTTTCGAGTTGTATTTGATAATGGCGAGGGTCCAGAGTAATGAGCAACTGCCCTTTTTCAACAAAATCGTTATCTTCGATTTCGACTGAAATAATGCGCCCGTCTATATCTGGGCTGACCGCTATAATTTCGGACTTAATGTAGGCGTTGTTTGTGGTGACGTATCGTGCGCTCAATGCAAACCAGAGTACCCCAACGGTTATTGCAAGGCCGGGTATCAGCAGCATTAAAATGATACGTCTAAACATTGACATCGAGCTTTACAGGTTATACCGAGATTATGAGATGCCAGAATAGCTGGAATCTGTTTCGATGGAATCATACTCTCATTTATTTTTTCATACCATAGCGATAATTCGCGAGCTAACAGCCTTTATTTCATGTTGTCAGAAATGATATCGTCTCGCTATGTTACAAAGAAAAAATCCGCAATGATCAATAATGCATCGCTACCGATAATAGATATTTCTGGTTTTCGAGGCGGCAATTTTCAACAGCAAAAAATAATTGCTGATCATGTGAGACATGCCTGCGAAACTGCAGGGTTTTTCTACGTGTCTGGACATGGGATTCACAAACAGGTCTTCGAAGATGCCAAACAGGTCGCCTTGGAGTTTTTTCGAAAGCCCTCGGCCTTTAAGTCGCAAGTGCATATCACCAAAGTGCCGCATCATCGAGGCTATGTCGGTAACTTTGATGTCGCTCC
>JAIBDK010000132.1 GCA_024679435.1 Gammaproteobacteria bacterium
AAAGACCGCAGGCTTGCCCTTCATCATAAAACGATCGATTGATCTGGATTCTGAATTAATACGATCAGCGTTGAATATTTCTTTGCAGAATTGTCCGATCGAAATCAGAGACTTTATACGCATAGACAGCTTTGAAAAAGTATCACCTGAAGACTACCAGTTAAGACGACAACTGGAGATTGAGGCCATCAATCTCGGGTATCCTTTCCCCGCCTGAATTCTCATAGTAAGCATTCAGAAGCTTATCTTTTTCAACCCATTTCACTCAAGCTGGGCGAGCAAAATCTTCCTTCAGAATCTTGGCAAGAGTAGATACATATTGATCCACGTTATCCTTGTTAAAACACATTGGAGGTTTTATTTTAAGAACATTATGCAAAGGACCATCCGTACTGGTCAGGATACCGGATTGCTGCATGCGCTCTGAAATATAGTCGGCCTGATCCCCAGCAGGGTCAAGAGAATCATGATCATTCACAAGCTCAATTCCTATGAACAACCCCAAGCCTCTCACTTCTCCTATCAAGCGATAATCACTCGCTAGTTGACGGAGTTCATTAATAAAATAATCGCCTGTTTCGAGCGCATTTTGCTGTAGCCCTTCGCACTCAATGACATCCAGCACGGCATTTCCAATTGCGCAGGAAACCGGATTTCCACCAAAGGTATTAAAATATTCCATACCATTGTTAAATGCATCCGCAATCTCCCGGGTAGTAATGACGGCTGCCATAGGATGGCCGTTTCCTATAGGCTTGCCAAGCGTCACAATATCCGGCACCACCCCCTGAGTTTGAAATGCCCAGAAATGTGATCCGACTCGACCGAATCCGACCTGAACTTCGTCAGCAATACAAACACCACCTGCCCTGCGCACCCTTCGATAAGCCCCCTCCAAATACTTCTCAGGTAAAACGATCTGTCCCCCACAACCTAAAATTGATTCCGCTATAAACAATGCGGCGCCACCCTGCCGCTCCGCTTTTACGAGCGCATCGGTCACAGTATTCAGATAGCCACCGACACTGTCATGATCGTCATAACCAAACGGGCCACGATATAAATCTGGAATCATTGCGGTATGCACATGGGAAGGCGCACCTTTGCCCCCGCGACTATTATGCTTATAGGGGCTGATATCAATCAAACTGCCGATATTACCGTGGTATGCGTGATCGAGAATGACTCGCCCCTCTTTACCGGTGAAGTTATTGGCCAGTCTCATAGCAAGATCGTTAGCTTCACTTCCGGAATTGACCAAATAACACACCGATAACGGATCCGGAAAAGTTTGCAGAAGACGTTCAGAATAACGTTCAATCTGGGAATACAGATATCGAGTATTGGTATTCAACACACGAGCCTGTTTATCCATGGCCCTTGCTACTTGAGGATGACAATGTCCAACGTGTGGAACATTGTTCACAGAATCGAGAAAACGCCTGCCGGTATAGTCATACATATACTGCTGGTCAGCCCGAACCATGTGCACTGGGTTTCGATACGACAGGCTAAGAGAGGGATTCAGGTATTTACGCCGCCCTTCAAGAATTCTTTCTTTAATCTGTTTAGGGTCGGTTTGAATCTGGGAAATCATTTGCATTCCCGGGTTATGTTGCAGCCCCAGTAACACCATTGGATCCGGGCATAAACTTAACCAGGTATTACGGTGGGCATGGCTGCCAACGCCCACAAATGTTTCAGTTTGCCCTAACATATCAGTGATAATTTCAAAATGAACATGGGGCGCCCAGTTGCCATTTTCGGTAGCATCCCCCATCTCAGCAATTTTTTGACCCGGTTTAACTCGATTTCCGATTTGATGGCGAAACACACTTGACGGCTTCAGATGTCCGTAAAGCGTATAAAACTCAAGCGGACACCCATTATGAATAACTGAATGCTTCAGTATTATGGTGCCGCCGTAGTCCAGCGGCGAATTATTATCCGCTATTCCAAAAATCTCACCCTCCATAGGCGCATAAATCGCAGATCCAGCGTCCATAAAAACATCAATTCCTAGATGCATTGTTCTCTGGTTACCGGAAGCATCTACGAAATCGTCTGAACTGTAAATCAAACGATACTCATCATACTTTCCAATTCCTGCGCTGCAACCACTGTCTTCGATTGCACGAAAAATCTCTCTCGTCGCAAGATTCGGATCAAACCCCTCAGAGGGAGCCTGAAGATAAGGGCTTCCAACGCTGTTATCCATGATTAACAGGGGATCAAACCCAAGATCACAATCCACGATAGAAACGAAATTCGCCTGATTTATTTGGATCCAGTCAACCACATCCGGGGAACATGGCACAGGATCCATTCCGCAGGCATCGCGCAACAGGTAATGGACATAGTCCGGGTGAATCCGCGATAGTTTTTCCAGTGCGTCCCAGGCTGAGGTTTCTGAAACCGACAAGTATTCGTTATCGGGTTGCAGATTTTTCTGGTGCGCACATATACAAACACTCATGGATAAACGCATGCATACAAGGTAAAACAACACGCTGATTTCAATTTCAGTCAGCGGACAGGTTCTGTGATAACCCCTGACAACCTCTACCATGGCATCTAAAGGCCTGTCCTTGCCAAGTAAGGCATAGGCGGCTGCTATGGCGGGCTCCACGGCAATCCAGGAATAGACCATATCGCCAAAATCAATAATACTGACCACTTTCTGTTGCCAAGGCCCCGCAGAATCGACAATAATATTATTATCATTGGCATCGTTGTGCACCGCACCAAATCGAAGATGCGTTGAGACGGGCAAAACGCTTTGCGAAAACCGTTTCTGGTACATTCTAATTAAATCGGTTTTATCCGGGCAGTCGATTAACGGGCAGAATCGATCAATAACATCCATGGCATCAACCATGTTCCACAACAAAGGCCTCTCGATTGCTGAATGTTCAAAACCGGCAAGTTTCGAATCGAGAATTCCGACAGATTCTCCGATGCTTTGCAATAAACTACTGCTGTGGGGGTTAACCGATGAAAACAACTGCCCATCGATATAAGTGACAATACGACACAAATGAAAATCCCCGGTGTCAGATTTTATCGTTTCTACTGCGTTTCCGCGGATTGATAGAACGCATCGGGGAAACACAAGACCGTCCCCAGAATCCTCAAGCTGTTCTAGCACCATAGCCTGACATTCCATCAATGATGCAGATTCATCCCGATTCGCTATCTTGAAAACAAACCTTTGGTTGTCTGTGATCACAAGATAATTGAGATCTCTTTCCCCATCCAGCTTTTCAACTGTTCCGGAGATATCAAACCTCTCTCGAAGAATATCCCTGACCTGCTCATTTGAAAACTCGGGCAATATGCAGTTGGCAGTCATGTGATTTGAGCTTCTAGTGCTGTTTTAGAATGAAAACACCCGTTTTAACGCTGATGCGTTTGCCAGTGGTCCGGTATCCCCACAGCAGCATCTACAGGGGCGAGCATGCCTGCACCTTTAACCAGATCAGCACCTCTTTCTGCCACCATTATTGTTGGTGAGTTCAAATTACCATTGGGTATTGTTGGAAATATCGAAGAATCGATAACCCGTAAATTTTCAATTCCATGAACCCGGGTTTCCGGGTCCACCACCGCCATAGCATCTGTTCCCATCTTGCATGTACAGGATGGGTGATACGCACTCTCAACGCCCTGGCGAACCCAGTCGTCGATCTCATTATCAGTATTCACCCCCTCACCGGGCTGGATTTCCACACCACGATACCGGTCAAAAGCAGGTTGGGAAATGATCTCTCTGGTAAGACGCACGCATTGCCGAAAACCCTCGCGGTCGGCTTCCTTCTCGAGATAGTTAAACAAGATCCCGGGTTTGGCCAGCGGATCAGAGGATTTGATTCGGATAGAACCGCGGCTTTGCGGTTTGTTATGACCCACATGCACCTGAAAACCATGTCCGTCAAAAGCCGCATTACCATCATATCGCATCGCAGCAGGTAAAAAATGATACTGAATATCCGGGGCCTTAATTCCTGGCCTTGAGCGGATAAATGCACAACTTTCAAAATGATTAGTTGCACCAAGCCCGGTTTTAAACAAATGCCAGCGCGCCCCGATTAAAAACTTGTTCCACAAGTCCAGCTTTCCATTTAGAGTAATTTTTTCCTTACATTTGAATTGAAAGTAGAATTCCAGATGGTCCTGCAGGTTTTCACCTACCCCGGGCAGATTATGGACAACATTCACACCGGCATTTTGCAGAACATTCCCGGGCCCAATGCCAGACATCTGCAGAAGTTGCGGCGACCCCACCGATCCAGCACATAAAATGACATCTCTTGAGCCGCGAGCAATGTGAATATCATTGCCCACTTGATATTCTACACCTACGGCTTTTTTTCCTTCCAACAATACCCGCCGTGATAAGGCTCGGGTTACAACTTTCAGGTTCTTTCTGCCTGCAACCGGTTTTAGATACGCATTGGCAGTAGACCAACGAACACCGTCCTTAACGGTCATATGCATTGGACCAAACCCCTCCTGACGATGGCCGTTATAATCTTCGGTATGAAAATATCCTGCTTCCACTCCTGCTTTTATAAACGCGTCATAAAGAGGGTTTTGTCTGTTGTTACCGTTGTTTACAGAGAGTGGTCCACCCTGCCCGCGATACGTATCATTGCCAAATTTCCAGTCATCAGCTTTTTTAAAATAGGGTAGACAATGGCTATAGCCCCAATCCGTAGCTCCGCTATCTTTCCATTCTTCATAATCCATAGCATGCCCTCTAACGTAAACCATGCCGTTTATAGAAGACGAGCCGCCCAAAACTTTACCTCTTGGACAATGCATTTTACGTTTGTCCAGATAAGGTTCGGGTTCGGTATGAAATTGCCACGCAAATTTTTCCGTATTCATCGGAATGGACAATGCGGTGGGCATCTGGATAAACATACTGTTATCTCTACCCCCGTATTCCAATAAAAGCACACTTACCGAAGAACTTTCAGTAAGACGGTTGGCTAGGACGCATCCTGCGGAGCCAGCTCCGACCACTATGTAATCAAATGTTTCAGGCATCGTAAGTTAAATCGTAAATCTTGAAAGACCTGAAGCGTACTAAAGAAAGTTAATTATTGCGACTGCCTTTTCTCGATTCCGAGCTTAGTTGCATAAAGCTTCAGTTATTACCTGCAAACTATCAAACTTGGCGGCCCCTATCAGGTTAATCTAAGCGACAAGCAAGTTAGACCGCCATCCATTTTTGAAATCTCAGAAACAGGCATTTCCCGGACCTTATAGCCATTTTCTTCCAGCAACCTGCGCGTTCCTGGATATCCTTCGGGCATAAGAACTATATCGTTTATCCACACGACGTTGGCAGCATACTCCTCGCCTTCTGGAACCACTAACTTTCTATATTGCGCGAGGCAGTCCATCGAATAACAGGACTGGGTTACTAGCAACGAATGTTCATCTACAAAGTTTACGCTAGATTTAAAATGTAGTGCTTCCGGCACGGTGACGATATCCGTGTGATATCCATACCCCGCAAGAATTGCACTCAGTTGAATCGCACCATCATGATTTGTCCGATCAGATAATCCAACAATACAATGCTTGTTGACCACCAGCACGTCACCGCCATCGAGTGTACCGGGATTCTGAATTCGCTCCAAATCTCTGAATTTAGCCACTGAATTTTCAATGTACTCAGTTTCTCTACGCCGCTGCATCGCTCCCGGACGAGTTATCACGGCTACCTCGGGAGTCACGATCGCCACATCCTCAGTGAAATATGAATCGGCAAATTCCTCCAGAGCGTCCAGAAGCGTTACTTCTAAGCCGATGTCAACAAGCGTGGAAAGATACTGATTATGCTGCTCTACCAGCAACTTCGGATCGGCTACTCCAAGATCTGCTGACGTGAGTCCCAGGGCACTGTTTTTCGATGGTCTACGGCAAATGGCGAATTGATAATGATTCACGGCAAAACTTTCTCCATAAATACCGAATACGGATCGTCCTTGGGATAACCGCCAAATGACTCTCTTTTTGTGTAGCCTAGTTGTTCGTAAAGACCGATTGCCTCGGGTTGATATATTCCGGTTTCGAGGCGTAATTTACTGAATCCTTTGCTGGCAGCATGACTTTCAAGGTTTTCCATAATCAACCGCGAGACTCCATTACCACGGGCATGCTCGCTGACAAAAACCCGTTTTATTTCACCATACTTAATACCCTCACTTACGTATTTCATCGCACCGATACCAACAATTTTTGAATCGTTATATGCCCCTATGAAATAAACGTCAGCGTGCGACAGTTCTTCAGCCCCATCCAGATGATTTGATTCCTCTGGATAAATAGACAATTGATACTTATCAAGCGCTTTGATTAGCTTTTGGGCATCCGGTTGCACAGGCTCAATCTTATGGATTTTAATCATAGCCAGTCGAGTTCCATGGGATAACTGGTCATCAGTTTAGCACCATCTTTAGTGATCAATACCTGCTCTTCCAGCTTAATACCCTCACCACTACGTTCGGAACCAATATATGACTCCACACACAGCGTCATGTTTTCCTCAACCACACCCTCATAACCCCCAAGCTCGAGTTTGTCTGCGTGCTTAATACTGGGATATTCATCTGCCAGT
>JAIBDK010000286.1 GCA_024679435.1 Gammaproteobacteria bacterium
ACTCCATTGCTGCTAGTTCTTTTCCAGCTTGACAATCTTAAAGTCCTGATCAAGACCGGGTTTCACCAAAATTCTAAATTTACCTGACAGAAAAACTATTTCGAAATCACTGACAGCTCCCACCGGGGTGACAATAATTTCAGGCTCCGGCGCAATAGACTCGTCATCATTTTCAAAAACATACTCGGAATCGGACCCTTTTGAAGAAAAGCTAATTAATTCTGACTGCAAAACTTTCAACCCGACTGACTCTGATAAATAACGCTCTCTTAGGGGCTCCCCCGGGTTATTGCTTTGTTCTATAACCTTCCAGCCCCGCTTATATATTAAAAAACGATAGGAGTTTTGAATCGAGTCTATATCGACGCCATAAGCTCTTCCGCTGACAATGCTCTCCTCCCCAACCAGCGCCACCAAAGCTGAAAATCTTTTCGCTTCGTTTAACAAATCTGTTTCGGGATCATCATTAACCCGAATAGCAACCAGAGAAATGATCAATCCTACTATAAACAACACCGCCAGCATTTCGACAAAAGTAAACCCACCAAAGCGAAAAAGCCCAGACTTTCGATGCCCATACTGATAAACCATTCGTCTAAAGGCGCATAAAGGAAAACTACTTTACCTCGTCGATATTCCAGTTCCCGACATCCTGATTTTCGTTGGCTCCACCGGACTGGCCATCGGCACCAAAAGACCAGATATCAAAATCCATATGTTGTCCTGGATACTGATATTGATAATCCTGCCCCCAGGGGTCTTTAGGCAATCTTTCTATATATCCCTTGCTACCCGAACCACTGCCCACCAGCGATTTCAAACCATCTGACGTAGCCGGATACTTAAAATTATCCAGCTTATAGAGCTTTACGGCACTGGACAATGAATGAATATCCGCTTTTGCCTTAATCAACGCCGCCTGATCCTGTCGGTCAAGAACCTTTGGCAGAATCAGCGTGACCAGCATTCCGATGATCACGACGACAACCATAATTTCGATCAGAGTAAATCCTTGTTGCGATTTCCGAGTATTGACAGTATTCATAGCGACCTTCCTTGAGGCATAAAAAAACAATTAGAGCTCATATTTCTTCTGATAAATAATCAAAGTCTATTCTAAATCAACTGATAATCTGATTCAGATCGATAATCGGCAATAGTATAGCCAACACAATAATCAACACCACTACGCCCATAAAAAGAATCATCAACGGCTCAAATAAACTGATGATGATGGCTATTCGTGATTCTGATTCTTTTTCCAGAGCCGTAGCGGACTTGCCCAGCATTTCGGCCAACCTGCCGCTGGATTCACCACTGGCGACCATCTGGGTGAAAATGGCCGGAAATACCTTGCTTCGTGATAGCGCACGACTCAAACTGGCCCCTTGCTCCACCTCCTCCGATGCCTGTACCAGGTGATGCCGCAATACAACATTCATCAATACGTCAGAGGCGCTGCGTAATGCAGAAAGCAGCGGTACCCCGCTACCGATTAAAATAGCAAGCGTTCGAGCCATTCTTGCGGTGTTGAGGCTGCGTGATAAACGTTTTATACCCGGTGTGCCTAAAATAAATCTATGGAATGCAAAACGCGGAGTCGGATATCTTATCATTATAGAAAATATCAACGCGGTCGACATCACGACTACCAGTAAAATTAGACCGTATTGCTGCATAAAATCACTGATCGAAATTAAAACGCGAGTAAGGACAGGCAAAGCCTGACCATTATCGTCAAAAACTCTTACTACTTTAGGGACAACGTAGGTCATTAATCCGATAATGATTACAATTGATACCAGCGTTAGCAGCACTGGATAAGCAAGCGCGGTTCCGATTTTTTGACGAATGTCCTGTTGGGATTCGGTATATTCGGCAAGTCTTTCAAGCACGTCTTCAAGATGCCCCGTTTGCTCACCAGCCGCTACGGAAGCCACATAAAGCTCGGGAAAAGCTCTTGGAAACCGACGTAGGCCATCAGCCAGACTGCGACCCTCCATAACCATAGACCGGACTCCGGTAAGAATGGTCTTAACCCGATAGCTGTCTGATTGCTCCACTAATCCAGCCAGCGCATTTTCAATGGTTAAACCAGAATCCAGCAACGTAGCAAATTGCCGTGTGATCACTGCCAGATCAGTGGCACCCAACTTCTGACGACTTCCTATATTATTATTTTGTGCCGCTTTCTTATCTGAACCGCGGCTTTCTTCCACCGCTTCAATAGTTACCGGGATTAAACCTTGCTCACGCAACGCCTGGCGTACGAGTCTGGCACTATCACCAGTCGCTACTCCACGGGATTTCCTGCCGTTAACATCCAGAGCTTCATACTGAAATGCTGCCATCCGTTATCCGATCTCTATTCTGCCCGGGTAACGCGGACAACTTCATCCAGACTGGTCGTGCCGTCTATAACCCGATCAAGACCACTATCCATCAAGCTCGGCGTAATCTTTCGAATATATTCAAGCATTTCGTGCTCACTACGATGATCATGAATCATGCTGCGTAAGGTATTATCAACACTAATCAGTTCGTAAATTCCAACTCTGCCTCTGTAGCCGGTAAATTCACAGTTCGCGCATCCCAACGGTTCAAATACTCGCGCAGAGTCGGGAACAGTATCCATTAACGTCCCGAGAATATGAGAAGGATCTGCATTTTGCTTGCAATCCGGGCATAAAACCCTGACCAACCTCTGAGACATTAAACCAATCAGGCTGGATGCGATGAGAAAGTCTTCCATACCCATATCTAAAAGACGTGTTACTGCACCAATTGCGGTATTGGTGTGCAGCGTGGACATTACCAGATGCCCGGTCAAACTCGCCTGAACGGCAATTTCAGCTGTATCCAGATCCCTGATTTCACCCACCAGAACAATATCCGGATCCTGCCTTAATATTGATCGCAAACCATTGGCAAACGTCAAGCCTATTTTACTGTTCACCTGTATCTGTCCAATACCATCAAGATCATATTCGACCGGGTCTTCGATGGTAAGAATATTGTTCTTATGGCGATCCAGCTTGGATAGCCCGGCGTATAGCGTAGTAGTTTTACCCGAGCCTGTTGGGCCAGTTACCAAAAATATTCCGTGTGGAGTGTTGATTAACTCATCAAATACTCGAAGGGTAGATTCAGGCATTCCAAGACTTAACAAATCGAGCCGTGAACCTTGCTTGTCCAAAAGCCTAAGTACTATTCGCTCTCCATATTGAGTTGGTAATGAGGAAACCCTGACGTCGATTGGTCTTTCGCCTACCATTAACGAAATCCTGCCATCTTGAGGAAGTCGTTTTTCTGCAATATCCAGCTTCGCCATAACCTTGAGTCTCGAAATCAACGCTCCATGCAGCGCGCGTTGCGGCTCTACAATATCGCGCAAAATCCCGTCAATCCTGAACCTAACCAAAGAACGCCTCTCAAACACTTCCAGATGGATATCAGAAGCATTTTCACGGATTGCCTGAGTGAGCAGCGCGTTAATTAGTTTTACTACCGGGGCATCGTCCGATGCAGCTAGAAGATCAGTAGCGACAGGTATATCACCAGCAAGCAGATCAAGATCAATCTCTCCATCCATGTCATCTACCATCTGGGTAGCTTCGGTCTGCCCCTTGTCGTAAGCCTGTCTGAGGATAAAGTCGAAGCCCTTCTGGCTTATAGTATTAACTCGCAGTTGACCACTAAACTTTCGACGAAGCTCTGCATATATCTCGACCTCAGGAGGCTCAACACAAACGACTTCAACAACGCCCTCGCTCTCACACACTGCAACCAGGCCATGGCGTTTGGCGAAACCGTAACCCAGAAGTCCAACAATAGAAGAGTCAGCGGCACTGAGCCAGTCAATAGGTGATCGGCTATTTGAATCGGCAATCATGGGTTGAAGGAGGCTTTCCTTAAATTCATGTATCGACTAACCAGCAAAACTAGCAAGCAAGAAACGTGTGATTTATTAATTAGTTTAGCGATCTTG
>JAIBDK010000322.1 GCA_024679435.1 Gammaproteobacteria bacterium
GCTTCCTGTGAATTTTCATCAGATCGGTTCATTTGGCCAACTTGTTTTCTTAACTGTTCTTTTTTCTCAACATATTTAAAATATACCTTAGCCGTGTTATAAACTGATACTGGATCGATGCTATCACCAGCATACTCTCCAATCCTTTGAAAAAGTTGATCTAAAGTAGATAATCCTTTTCTGAAATCTGTGTAATCTTTATTTAGCTTAATCTGAGTCATTATCAAAAAGCAAAGAAACACATAATGCACCCTATGACTGCAAATCGGCATGCAATAATGACCCACCTTTAGCCGGAATCGGCGTCCAAAATTGACCCACCCCCTGCAGGCCTCTATTATGTTCTGGTCATTACCAGAAAGGGGGCCGAACAGGAGATGCTTACAGTGGAGACGATACGAAAAATCCGATTAGCGGTTCATCGGGAAGGCAAATCGATACGCAAAACAGCAAAAGATTTACACCTTTCAAGAAACACGGTTCGTAAAGTTATTAGAAGCGACCAGACAGCATTTGAATACAAGCGTCAGGTACAACCCCACCCAAAGTTAGGCGGCCATATCGATTTGTTGAAAGAACGGCTTTCAACGGATCAACGTTTGCCCAAAAAGCAACGGCGTACGGCCCAGATATTATACGAAGAGCTTCAACTGGAAGGCTATAGCGGCGGATACGATGCAGTCCGGCGGTACGTCAAACGTTGGCTGCAGGATAATAAGCGTTCTGCGACACAGGTCTTTATCCCGTTGGTATTTGAACCAGGTGAAGCATTCCAGTTCGATTGGAGTCATGAATTGGTTCAGATCGGTGGGATGCCGGTCAAGGTCAAAGTTGCCCATATCCGCTTATGTCACAGCCGCCTGTTTTTGACCGTTGCCTATCCCCGTGAGACCCAGGAGATGGTCTTTGATGCCCACATACAGGCGTTTGATTACTTTGGAGGGGTTTGTCGCCGGGGGATTTATGACAACTTGAAAACGGTTGTAAACAAGATTCTTGCCGGTAAAGAAAGAAACTTTAACAGCCGATTTGCGCAATTGTGCTCCCATTACCTGTTTGAGCCCGTGGCTTGTACCCCGGCTGCCGGTTGGGAAAAAGGCCAGGTTGAGAATCAGGTTGGCGTCGTGCGCAGGCGCTTTTTTACGCCCCGGTTAAAAGTAAAAGATTTTACACAACTCAATAGCTACCTGCTGGAACGCTGTCTGATGTGGGCCAAGACGCATAGACACCCGACCCAGGCTGAGAAAACTGTGTGGGATGTTTATGAAGCTGAACGTCCTTACCTGCTGAACCTGCCGCCACGTTTTGACGGCTATGCTGAGCGCCCGGCACGGGTTAGTCCCGGCAGCCTGGTCACGTTTGATCGAAACCGTTACAGTGTGAACTGCCGAGAGGTAGGGCGAGTAGTACAGTTACGGGTATACGCCGATCGTATTGTGACTGTGAGCAATAGTGAGATTATCGGGGATCACCCGCGTCAGTTTGGTCGCAACAAAACGGTTTTTAACCCCTGGCACTACCTACCGGTGTTGGATCGCAAACCCGGCGCATTGCGCAATGGAGCGCCTTTTAAAGACTGGGATCTACCTGCATCAATCAGGCGTGTTCAAAACCATTTAAAACGCCATTGCACCGATTGGGATCATCAGTTCGTTGGCATACTCAAAGCGGTTCCGCTATGCGGGTTAGAAGCGGTTGATGAGGCCTGTCGGCAGGCCCTGAAGATGTCGGTTATCAGCAAGGAAGTGGTCTTGAATATTTTACACCGTAGCCAGGACAAAGACCCGGCGACGGTTGTCGATTTGCCTCAACGACTGATGCTGAAAAATGAGCCGGTTGCCGACTGTCATCGCTATGAGATGTTGATGGATCGGAGGCCGCATGCTGCGAAATAATATATTACAAACCATGGAAACGCTAAAGCTGCGAGGGATGCATGCTGTCTATGATGAGGTGCTCACCAGTGGACGCAAGCGACGATCAACCCCGGAAAAGATCCTGCTTGAACTCTTGGAAGCTGAGGCTGCTGAGAGGCATCTGCGTAGCATCCGATATCGCATAGGGCAAGCTCGGTTCCCGGCGATGAAGGCTCTTGACACCTTCAATTTTGCAGAAGCCGGAGTGGACGAACAGCAGATTAAATCTTTGCATCAAGGCGACTTTTTGGAAAACCATTCCAATCTAATTTTTGTCGGCGGCACTGGTACCGGAAAAACCCATCTGGCCATTGCCATAGCGGCCCAAACCATCAGAGACGGTTCACGTGCAAAGTTTTATAATCTGGTGGACCTGGCCAATGAACTGGAACAAGAAAAAATGACGGGTGATGGCGGCAAGTTAGTAGCCCAGCTCGTTCGATTTGATCTGGTCGTGCTCGATGAGCTGGGTTATCTGCCGTTCTCAAAAAATGGCAGTCAACTTCTGTTCCATCTGATCTCAAAGCTCTACGAACAGACATCCGTTATCGTTACTACCAATCTGGGGTTTGGGGAATGGCCACAGATCTTTGGTGATAAGAAAATGACTACGGCCATGCTGGACCGCCTTACGCACCATTGTGAAATCATTGAAACCGGAAATGAAAGCTGGAGGATGAAACACAGAGTCTCTTAGCAGAGGCTCCTGATGTTCTTACATTAACTTTTTATGCGCCGGGGTGGGTCAATTTTGCACGCCGGTAGTGGGTCATTATTGAACGCCGATTGACAGTGAAACGTTGCTTTCCCTTATCTGACCGCCACTGAATAATACTTATCATCAACTATCTAAATTTACTCGAATTCCTTTACTCGCTTAATTAGATGGTAGATAATCTACCACCCCGCCCCATAGGGTGAGAAAGCCCTTGTTTGCTCCTCACACGGTTTAATTCAATCCGGTTTAACAGCTATAGACTTTGTGGTTAATTAGAATAATAGCCACCTTGAAAAATTTGTAAATGGGCGGTTTGTGTTCATACTAATATATATGGTGATGACCATTCCCACCAGGGGGGATGCCCCATCGATTTCCCAAATTCCGACTTGGATCTCTCATTTTTCTCATCGTTAGGTTCGATTTAAATTATTGTATAAAATCGTACAAGTTTATCTAAATCATTGTACCAATTCGAACCATTTTAATCAGAAGGGTATATTACTGGGAGATAGTTGTTTGGACCACTTTTTAGCATGAAAAATAAGAGGTATGGGGTGCAGAAAGTAACAGGCGGCTCATAATTGAACCGCCTGTCATGCGAGAGGAAAAAGAAGATGTAGCCCCCCACCTCTCACTGCAAACTGGAAATTATCTCTTCGTACCACTTGGACGGTTTGTATTCGTGGCCTACGAATCCACCTGCCTCAAGACAGTTACGCGCCAGTTCGAAGGTGCGATAATCCAGATCGATATCGTCCCATCCTATATGCCGCATGTGATTGTTTATTAATGTAAAGTTTGGGTTCTGGCCCCTATCGATTGAATTGGCTAGGCTTCTCAAAAATCCGGGAATCAGATCTTTCTCGAGGCCTTTGAGACTAAGTCTTTGGATCAATAATTGTCTTAAATCATAACGCATTGAAATAATTTACCGCAACATTTAAAGCATTGAAAAATTTTTGTCTGTTCAACC
>JAIBDK010000344.1 GCA_024679435.1 Gammaproteobacteria bacterium
AATAAGAATTTAACTTGTTTCGACTGTGTGCAGCATTAATGCTCACCCGGTCCCCTGAGATGTTCTATCGAGTTATTTTGAGCGTCTCAGTTGGGCACAACTCGGCCTCTGATCGCTGATTCGCCAGCGTCCGCTTTATGCGAACATAATGAGAACTATGTTATAGTTGGTTTTGATTTACATTCAGCCAAAATCAATGAAAGGTGGCAAACCACAAACTAAGGAAAAGGCAGCGGCCAAGAAGTCCGCTATGGAGAATAAAGATAGCGCCTTAACGACCAGTAGCGAGGAGGCCGTGTTACAAATTACCGCTGAACGCCGAACGAATAAGCACTATTACTATTTGAAGGCTCAGAAGGACCCGAAGACCGGTAAGGTGGGAGTGGTTACAACCAAGGGTGAAGACGCCTTCTATTTAGGATCGTTTGATAAAGATGTAACCCTCTTTTTGGTGAACCAAATGCTACAGATGTATCTGCGGGAAGGCGACAACACGGATGCGAAGATTATAAAAGCCAACGCTGCGATGGCACCATCCGCGAAATCGATCCTCAGGACGCTATTGAGTTGATGTTAGCCACACAAATGACCACTGTTCACAACCTGACTATGGACATGACCTCTAGGTTCCGTGAAGGCGAACAAACTCTGGACTGGGCGAGTTATTATGTCGACGGCATCAACAAATTGATGAGAACCTACACCACTCAAATGGAAGCACTGAACAATTACCGTAATAAAGGCAAACAACAGATCACGGTTAAGCATCAGCACGTTAACGTCAACGATGGCGGGCAGGCGATTGTCGGCGACGTCACCCAGGGAGGGGGTAATGGATAAAACAATGGGTTTACCCCATGAGGATATCCCCAGATGCGGCGCTAAGACTTGTTCAGGCGGCCACTGTGGGCATTATTCGATGAAGAACGGCAGATGTCGCTATCACGGAGGATTGTCGACTGGCCCGAAGAATGCCATCTCTTCAAAGCCATTACCCTGGTCTCCCAGTCGCATGCACGAATGCCTGGATGCAAACACATGACCGAATGCCATTTCTGCAACAAACCAGACAACGAGAAAGTATTCCAGAATGAACTTATATACGCAGTGCGTGATGGATTTCCCGTCACCTACCTGCACACGCTCATCATTCCCAGGCGCCATGTAGCAACATATTTTGATCTGACGAAGGAAGAGCGGCTTGCCTGTGATGAGGTGATTTTTCAGCTAAAGGAAGCAATTGAACAAGAGGACAATTCAGTTCAGGGTTTCAACATTGGCATGAATGCTGGAGAGTGCGCAGGACAGACAATTTTCCACTGCCACATCCATCTTATCCCAAGGCGAAAAGGTGACACAGAGAATCCCAGAGGTGGTGTTCGAGGGGTGATCCCTGTGAAACAACACTACTGATCTACTGACCTTGAATATCTGCATTAGAAACCCCCGCAGGGTTCACAGAAACCCCTTACCGGAGCAAGTATTTGATGGCCGACTACCGATTCCGAATCCCGATTGTGGCCGAACGCTGTCTCACATGATGCGCTCTGCATCGGAGAAAGCTGGAGGCAAAAAGAAACCCACCGGGGAGATGGCGGGTTAACAGATCAGTTATGACTGACCTAGGGTACGATGACTATATCAATGTATTTAATGGCTAGTTGTGACTTGCATCAAATACCCGCTTTTATGCTGAGACAGCCTCGATAATTCCACGCTACCTCGCGTACTGCTCAATTGAGATATCCCCGTCTCCCTCGTTACGCAGGCCCTCGGCGGGTCGGAATCGATGCCTTCGGGTTGAGTCATTAACCTGACATAGATCAATAACCCGTATTTTCGTTGTGGATTTACCCTGCATGAGTGATGCGTGGACAGGGGTTAGCTGCTAGGTTCAACTCAGACTAATCTCAGCAGGGTGGTAAAACGTGACAATAAGAGCAATTCTTGGGGCTTTGGTTCTACTATACCTGGGACTTTGGTGCGAGGGGATGGATTCAATTTAACTCCGACTATAGCCAAAATGATGGCCAATCTAATCCTACTATCGGCCACTATTTAGTGCAGGTTAGCCCAGTCCCAGTCCCCGCAGCCTTCTGGCTACTCGGCACTGGCATTATCGGATTGATTGGGTTTAGCAAGCGGAGGAGAGCGGTGTGAAAGTTTTAAGGCGAAATACGATTACTTTCTTAATTTGGAGATGAACGTGAAATGCGAAATCTGTGGTGAATATTTTGACAGCGAGAAATGTCATGAGTGTGACCTCATAGGGGAGTGTTTTGAATTTCATTACGAGCTTTCCCAAGGTATTACCAAGCCGCCATCAAAAAATATTTCTGCTTGTGGGAATTTAACTCCCGTCCCAGAAGAGGACGCACAGCATTTTTCTGGTATCTCAGACAGGTTTGTTAAACGGTGATACGTGCCGAGTATCAAGACAATCGCCATCGTTGTCTATCCAGTGCTTCCAGTCGGCGCGGCTGTAGTCGGGGATGGTTTGGGCTTGCAGTTTTGGAATCTGCTATGCCAAACTTAGGGGATTGCGTGTAAATAATTAAGTTAAAAATGGAAATTTCGAACGACGAATTACTAGAGCTGTACTGGGCGGAGTACCCTTCGAGGTCCACCTGATGCTCGGCAACTGCATGATTTTTTCTTGAAGCTCAACCCTTACAAAGTTCCGTCCAAGGAACAGGTAGAGGCTTTACGTAAAAAGAACGCAGAGACTTTCTCAAAAACATCATCCGACTCCACGTTGGTCGAAAGAGTGATGCAAAGGCACGGACTTACAAGAAATCAAGCCGAGGAAAAGATCGAAGCCTTCGGGGGCTAACCCAGCCGAACGGAACCTTGCTAAACTGAATCAGGAGAGTGCAGAAAGTTAACGGCACTAACATTATATGCTCAGAATTATGCTGAAAAATTGACCGCTCGATGCGGTTAGGTTACGCCGCTGTTGAATTGCATCGAATATTGAGCCAATTTCCCCGCATATTTGCATACGAGATTGACCCAGCTTAAATGCCGAATCCCAATTCTTATCAGACTGATTGGCTATTATTACTGGGTCAGTTTCCCGCGCAATTGACGGGTCAATTTTGACTGCAAATCAACAGGCTGTGGCCTGTCACAAGCGGCGGAATAGGCACATTTTTTTATCGTCAAATTGAACGCTTTGCCGTACAGAGGCATTACGGAATCAAGGTGATAATAAAGATAAAATTTTAAGCTATTGATATTAAAAAGAAAATTGGTGTCCCCGGCAGGAATCGAACCTGCAACCTACGCCTTAGGAGGGCGTCGCGCTATCCAGTTGTGCCACGGGGACATTTTTTATAAATCA
>JAIBDK010000306.1 GCA_024679435.1 Gammaproteobacteria bacterium
ACATATCAGGTTTTGAAATGAATGGGAAAGATGTTCCAGATAGCGAGCTTTTCAGTCGTGCGATGGCCGGAGTTACTCGCGCAAACAAAGATCTCAATAAAAACAGAGTAGAGCATACTTCTTCTCGACCAGCAAAACCGATCATCAAAAAGCACCGCGACTCGTTACTCACAGACGCATCTTCTGATGACAGTTTTCAAACGGATGACACACATCAATCAGAAAATGTAAGTTTTGCGCGTTCGGGGTTGCAATCTCGGGTTTTGAAGAAGTTAAAAAGAGGTGAATTCCGTTTTCAGGAAATTCTCGACCTCCACGGTTGCCGAAGCCATGAAGTAGACGAACAACTGTCTGCGTTTCTCTCCAGTGCGCTGTTCAGCAATCAAACGTGCGTTCTTATCATCCACGGCAAAGGTTATCGATCTGCAGGCCGGAAAGGGGTTCTCAAACCACTGACTATTAATTTCCTTAGAAACGTGGCCGAAGTCAAGGCATTCTGTTCCGCCCTACCCCGAGACGGAGGCAGCGGTGCAGTTTATGTATTGTTGAAAACCCGAAAACAGACTAATTCTGGATAAATACAATTGTTTTATCAGCAACTGTAAATCTTTCTGAAAGTCAGATTAATTCTCGGCCCAACAGGGGTTTTGGTTTTTGGAACAGAATGCTTCCAGTTTTTCTGGCAATTTCCTGACATCACCATCAGCGAACCATGCGGTAAATTCACCGAAATTGATTTTCCCAGCGCGGCAAACTTTGGATGCAGTATAAATCGCCTCGTTGCGCCAAGGCTCAAGGAAGCGATGACCGGATTTCTGCCAAGCTCTTCTTCATCATCACTATGTTTACCCATCCCATCACTTCCTCCACGATAGTAATTCAACAGCACACTATTGAAGTCCTGTTCGGTAAAAGCCTCAATTTGGTGGCGAATTTCATCGAGATACTCGGGCCACTCCAGAGCAACTCTGGTAATTCCCGAATATTTATAGACTGTGCCGGCCTCCCCAAACCATGCGGAAAGCCGCGGTGAGTTATGAGTTTTGTCAAATAACCGGATTACTTCCTGCTCCCAGTTCACCGTGCTAGTTAATTGTTCAAGAAGCCTGTATCCAGAAGACGGCGTTGCAAATTCCGGAATCAGATGGCACTCATTAGCGACAATCTCAATTGGTTTTACCATAGACAAGCTAGTTTTCTAAACCTTGCCGCCGAATTACGGAATCAAGTTCTTCCCGGTCAAAAAAGTAATGACAGATTTCTTCATTATTAAAGACCAGCACCGGCACATATTCACGATACCGTTTAAACCAACGGGCATCATCTTCAATATCGCACTTAACAAGGTTAACTTTATCTACAATATCCAACTCTGTTAAATAAGCCCCAAGACCGATCTGCATTTGTTCGCACAAATGACAGTCTTCTTTATAATAGAAATAGAGATTAATCGGGGTCACAGTACCGTGTTGATGCCATTGGTGACAGGATCAAAGATTACCGACATTCTCCATGAACTGGTTTTCATCAAGAATTGAAACACCCAGTTTTTCGGCCTTTTCCGCTTTAGAACCGGCATCTTCACCAGCAATTACATAATCCGTTTTTGCAGAGACGCTCCCCGTTACCTTGGCGCCAGAAGACTGAAGTATTAACTTGGCTTCGGCTCGGGAAATGCTCAATGCACCGGTAAGCACCACCGTCTTTCCGGTAAACATATTTTCCTGAACAGGGGCACTTGCCTCAATTGCAGGCCAGTGTATTCCTGAATCAATTAAACGATTTACTACTTCAACGTTATGATTTTGCTCAAAAAATGTCCGAAGGCTTTGAGCAACAATTGGCCCAACATCCGGGATAGTCTGCAGCATCTCAGTGGTCGCACTCATAATCGACTTCAAACTACCCAGATTATCCGCCAAATTTTCAGCGGTAGTCTCACCAACAAGCGGTATACCAAGACTGTATAGAAATCGAGCCAGCGTTGTAGATTTAGAACTCTCTATTGCATTACTTAGATTACCTGCGGACTTGTCTGCCATTCTATCTAGCCCTGAAATGTCTTCGAGACTCAGTGAGAACAAATCAGCCACGTCAGAAATTTTTTTATCGGTAACTAGTTGATCAACCAGCTTGTCGCCCAACCCCTCTATGTCCATGGCCTTCCGACTGGCGAAGTGCTTAATGCTTTGTTTCTTCTGAGCTTCACAGAACAATCCACCGCTACAGCGCGCGATTACCCCATCCCCCTCGTTAACGATAGCAGAGTCACACTCTGGACAGGTCACCGGAAACTCAAACTCCAGGGCACCTTCGGGCCGGGAAGAAACGACCACCGATACAATTTCCGGTATTACATCGCCAGCCCTTCTGACAATAACCGTATCACCGACTCTAACATCAAGTCGTTTAATCTCCTCCTGATTATGCAAAGTAGCATTAGAAACCGTGACCCCACCCACAAATACCGGTTTGAGGCGGGCTACGGGAGTGATCGCACCCGTTCTTCCAACCTGAATATCTATACTCTCCAGAATTGTCATCTCTTCCTGAGCCGGGAATTTGTGAGCGATGGCCCATCTTGGTGCCCGGGCCGTGTGCCCCAACTGTTGCTGCCAGTCCATTCTGGACACCTTGTACACCACCCCGTCGATATCAAACGGCAAATCCGATCTGCGTTCAAGAATTGTTCGGTGATAGTCAAGACAACCCTTAACTCCGGACACAGGTTGAATCAAATCGGTAATCGGCAACCCAAAAGCGCCAATCATCTCCAGAGATTCAAGATGCGTATCAGGCACGCTTACTCCACGGACCTCACCCAACGCGTAACAAAATATTTTCAATGGCCTTGAAGCGGTAACCGCCGGGTCAAGCTGCCGTAAACTACCCGCCGCTGCATTTCTCGGGTTTACAAAAAGTTTTTTACCCCTCGTTTTCTGCTTATCATTAAGCCGAGCAAAATCATTTCTAGACATAAACACTTCCCCCCGCACTTCAAATACTTCGGGGATACTATTTCCTCTCAACTGGGTGCTGCTTCCAAGCACCATGCGCATATTCTGAGTAATGTTTTCACCCGTTTTGCCATCTCCCCGGGTTGCTGCCTGCACCAGCCAACCATCTTCATAGCGCAGGCTCACCGCAAGTCCATCCAGTTTTGGCTCAGCTATATACTCAATATCGTTATTTTCTTCCAGTAATTCCCGAACCCGGCGGTCAAAAGCAAATATTTCCTCCTCATTGAAAGCATTACCCAAAGAACGCATGGGAATAGCGTGTGCTACTTCGGAAAATGTTTTTGAAAAAGCTCCACCCACATTCTGCGTTGGAGATTGCGGAGACTGGTACTGTGGGTACTTATGCTCAAGCTCCTCCAGATCTCTAATCAGTCGATCGTAGGCGCTGTCCGTTATCTCGGGGTCATCAAGAGAATAATAGCGATAGTTATGATAGTCGATCTGTTCCCGCAAACCGAGGATACGCTGTTTGGGTGACGCCGACATAATGACAGGATTGTATTGTTAAACCTTTGAATTGTTGAATGTTTTAGTAATATGGATACAGTTATCCAATTGTTCAGTCTGTATTGATCCACACGCAAAATGCCCCATGCTGGGAACACAAGGGATCAAAAAACGCGCATTGCTTCTTCACTTCCCGGGGCCATCCCCAGATCTTCCATTTCACTGCAAACTTTTTCAATAGTCGCTCTAATACTATCTATATC
>JAIBDK010000421.1 GCA_024679435.1 Gammaproteobacteria bacterium
AAACCATAACCCGCCAACTTTACATGCGGTACATGCGGTTTATCGTTTTACCCTAAAAGTGCCTCTATACCAACAAGCTAACATATAACACCAACTAGACAACATCCTCTTTTTCATACGACTTCAGACAAAGATATTCTAGTGCCAACTGAGATGCAGCAAAGGCAGTAATGGCACTAATGTCATAGGTCGGAGAAACTTCCACGATATCCATACCGATAAAATTAATGCCTGTCAAACCGCGCATGATGGACAATGCCTGCGCAGAGGATAGCCCTCCGACTACTGGTGTGCCTGTACCCGGTGCAAACGCAGGGTCCAGACAATCAATATCGAAAGTAAGATAGGTTTTGTGGTTCTCTACCACTCGCCGAATTTCTTCAATCGTCACTTTGGTGCCGTGATCGTGAACCCAGGGAGCGGATAAAACCACAAATCTGTCCTTTTTCTTATCATATTCGGTTCGAATACCGATCTGGACTGAACGCGTTGGATCAACGATGCCCTCCTCTACTGCATGATGAAACATCGATCCATGATCATAGGTATTTCCATGGCTATCGGTATCGGTATGTGCATCAAAGTGCACCAACGACAATGGCCCATGAATCTTTGCATGCTCTCTAATGACGGGAAGAGAGACAAAGTGATCACCTCCTAAGCACAATAACTCACAACCCTTATCTAGAATGCCGGCGACCGATTTTTGAGTTTTCTCCACCAGGTCCGCTGGATTTCCATATTCAAACTGAACGTCACCATAGTCCACAATAGCAAGACGGTTGAAGGGGTTAAAGTCCCAATGAAACTGCTTGTCCCACCAGGCCATGTCGACGCTCGCAGTCCTGATGGCCGATGGCCCAAACCGCGCACCCGGTCTGAAGCTGGTTGCCAGATCACAGGGAATGCCTAAAACGGCAATATCGATATTTGATAAATCTTGCGAATATCGGCGTCGCATAAACGTTGGCAATCCACCGAACAGCAGTTCCTGACTCGAACCGTAAAGCGAACTCTGTTCAGGCACGAAGCTTCCCCCCCGCAGGATCAAAAAGCGGCGCCTTCAGCATTTTTGCTTTGTGGGGAACTCCGAGAATCGCGACCTCATATTCGTCTCCCGGAGAGACAGAAGGTCCATTAACGTAACCCAATGCCACAGAGGTGTTAAACGTAAAGCTGAAAGAGCCAGAGGTTATACGACCCACGTATTCACCGTTCTTAAATATCGCTTCACCGCCCCAGGCATCCGCACCGTTTTTACCCGATTCAGTTTCGATGGTAAAATTACAAAGCAATTGGCGCGGGAGATTATCCTTTATTGCCATGTAAGCTTCTCTGCCGAGAAAATTCGGCTTATCCGTTTTCACCAAAGCTGCCAGGCCGGATTCAGTGGGGTACCATTCAGGAGAATATTCTCTACCCCAGCTACCGTATCCTTTTTCGATTCGCATGGAACCCAATGCCCGAGAGCCTACCGGCCGAATACCGAAATCTTCACCGAATTTAAGAATGGACTGATAAAGGTCAAGATGATTATCTTCGTCGACATAAATTTCAAAACCGAGGTCACCGGTAAACGAAACCCTTACAATGATGGCTTGATAGCCATTGATTTCAATAACGCTGTTGCGCATAAAGCGGTGTTTGTCATTTGAGAAATCCAGGCCAGTTAGCTTCTCTATTACATGTCGTGCATTAGGACCAGCAACGTTAACACCGGCCATTTCATCGGTAACACATTTGAACTCAACGCCATCTGCAGGCAGAAATTGCTCAAATATTCTGAGGTGATAATCTTCAGCAATACCTGATCCAATCATAAACAGATTACCCTCGGACAACCGGGCAACGGTGAAGTCACCCGCAAGTCCACCACGCAAGCTGAGCAACGGAGTCAGACAGGTGCGACCATTTTCTTTTGGCACATAATTAGCGATAAGGCAGTCCAGCCATGAAGAAGCATTGGGCCCTGTTATTCGATATTTTGCAAAATTGGAGGTGTCCACCAAACCAACCGAAGAGCGTAATGCACGGACTTCCTGGCCCATCACATCAAACCAACGGGGACGCTCAAAACTGAATTCATCTTCCTGTTCGATATCTTCGGGCGCGTACCAGTGCGGATGCTCCCATCCATACGACAAACCGAAAACACCACCCAAAGATTTTTGCAGCTGATATACCGGCCGTGTCTTGATGGGTCTGCCAGCATCCCGTTCTTCGTTAGGGAAATGAATTCTAAACCGCGAACTGTATGTATCGAGAGCTCGGGCTTTCGTATAAGATTTCGTTACCCAGGACCCGTATCTGGCAACATCCCAGGCAAACATATCCAGCTCAGGCTCTCCCTCTACGATCCATTCGGCCAACGTCTTTCCAAGACCGGCGCTCTGACTAAAACCGGGAATAATACCGTTGCAGACAAAATAGTTTTTAAGGCCACGAACCGGCCCCAGCAA
>JAIBDK010000115.1 GCA_024679435.1 Gammaproteobacteria bacterium
AAAGAAATCAGAAAATTGCAGCAGAAAGTTTCTGATAACCAAATGAGTCGACGTCGTTTTATGCAGGGCGCAATGGCTTTAGGGGTAGGTGCTATTGCCCCATCACTGTATAGTGAAGCCGCGCAGGCCGCTCCCAAAAAGGGCGGCATCTATCGAATGGGCCTCGGCGGCGCCAATACGGGTGATTCACTGGATCCGGCGACTAACGGCGACACTTTCATGATTAACATGAACCAGGGCGCTGTCAAAAATGCGTTGGTAGAAGTCAATGCCGATGGCCAGGCTGTCCCTGAACTGGCAGAAAGCCTGGAACCCTCCGCAGACGCCGCAACGTGGCGAGTCAAGTTAAAGCAAGGCGTTGAATTCCACAGTGGCAAATCGCTGACTCTGGATGACGTAATCGCATCTATCGAACATCATCGCGGCGAAGATTCTACTTCTGCAGCCAAAACGGTTGCCGAATCTATGGGAGCCATTTCCAAAGACGGGGATACACTGGTATTCACTCTGGAAAGTGGTAACGCCGACTTCCCTTATTTGTTGAGCGACTACCATGTACTCATCGGCCCTTCTGACGGTAGCGGCAAGATCGACTGGGCCTCCGGTGACGGCACGGGTGGTTACAAAGTTGGTGAATTCGAACCTGGCGTCAGAGCAAATCTTGTTCGCAATGAGAACTTCTTTAAAGAGAATGAGGCTAACTTCGACGAAGTGCATATGACAGCCATCAACGATACCGCAGCACGAATGAACGCCATGGTAACGGGACAGGTTGATGCCATCGCCCGTTGTGACCTGAAAACCGCTTCATTGCTGGAGAAAAAACCTGACGTCAACGTCCATCAGGTTTCTGGCACCAAGCATTTTACCTATCCAATGGATGTGCGAGCCGCACCTTTCGATAATCAGGATGTTCGAATGGCGCTGAAATACGGTATTGATCGCCAGGGTTTCGTAGACACGGTGCTTCGCGGATACGGCTCAGTCGGTAACGATCACCCCATTTCATCTAACCAGAACTACCATGCGTCAGACCTGCCCCAGCGTCAGTATGATACTGACAAGGCGAAATGGCATCTGAAGCAGGCTGGACTAAGCAGCCTTGATGTAGAACTATCCGCTGCAGATGCCGCGTTTGGCGGTGCAGTAGATGCCTCAGAACTTTATGCTGAGCAACTGCGTCCTGCGGGAATCAACCTCACGGTTAAACGGGTTTCACCCGACGGCTACTGGGACAACGTCTGGATGAAAGTTCCGTGGAGTGCATGTTACTGGAGTGGACGGCCTACCGCAGACTGGATGTTCACCATCGGTTATCAGTCAGGTGGAAACTGGACGGATACCTACTGGAACAATCCGCGTTTCGAAGAACTACTGGTTGCTGGTCGTGCGGAACTGGATGAAGCCAAACGCAACGACATCTACGTTGAAATGCAGACCATCGTCAGCAATGAAGGTGGAGTGGTCATTCCCTGTTTCGCCAACAACGTGGATGCATCATCCACTGCAATGGGCCACGCTGAAAAACTCGCTGGAAACTGGGAACTGGACGGTTCACGCAGTGCATCACGATGGTGGTTTGCCTAATCTGATCCCCGAGTCTTCGACTCGAGTAGCTGGATCACAACCATCCTTGATGTAAAAACCAGGGGCGGTCAGAATGTTCTGACCGCCCTTTTTTGTACTCAATATTTAAAAAGTAAATCCCCGGATGAAAAACTCTTTATTAAGTATGATTCTCAAACGCGTCGGACTTGGACTGTTTACGCTTCTGGCAATCTCATTGCTCATCACTGTCGGAGTCGAAATGTTGTCCGGCGACGTATGCACCGCAATACTTGGACAGATGGCATCAGAAGAAACGGTTGCAGCCTGCCATAAAAAGCTCGACCTTGATCGACCCATGTTTGTTCGATATGTAGAATGGCTGTTTAATTTTCTGCAGGGCGATATGGGGAATTCCCTCGCCAATGAAAGAACCGTACTTGAGCTCATCAGCGCCCGAATTGGAAATACGCTTTATCTGGCGGCGCTTTCTTCTCTGGTTGCGATTCCGCTGGGCATCTCCCTCGGTGTTGTAGCCGCACTGTACAGAAACACAGGTTTCGACCGCGGTATTTCAGTGACTACGCTGAGCACCATATCGGTACCCGACTTTTTCGTTGCCTATATCCTGATGGCTTTATTCGCCGTTAAATTTCAGATATTTCCGGCAATCTCCAATGTTTCAAGCGGCATGGGGTTCTGGGAAAGATTCTATGTATCCGGCCTGCCGGTGCTGACGCTGACTCTGATATCCATCGCTCATATGATGAGAATGACCCGGGCATCAATCGTGAACCTGCTGGCCAGCCCGTATATCGAAATGGCCAAGCTTAAAGGCATCAAGCCCGGGCGGATCATTGTCAAACACGCCCTGCCAAATGCATGGGCACCCATTATTCAGGTGGTTATTCTGAACATCGCATTTATGGTTGTCGGTGTAGTCATCATCGAAGTGGTGTTTGTCTATCCGGGGCTCGGTGCGCTGATGGTGGATTCAGTGCAATTAAGAAACATGCCTGTGGTTCAGGCCACGGCGATGATATTCGCGGCCGCCTATGTGTTGTTAAACCTGCTGGCCGATGTGTTGTCTATCATCGCGAACCCAAGACTGCGGCACAGGAGATAAAAATGAAAATAATTGAATTTATTAAAGACCTGAACTGGAGTGCCCGGATCGGGTTGATCATCATCCTTTTCTTCGCGTTCTGCGCGGCATTTGCTCCCTGGGTCGCACCTTATGGTGAAAGTCAGATAGTAGGTGATGTCTGGGAGCCCATTGGAGGTGAGTTTCTGTTCGGAACCGATCTCATTGGTCGTGACATGCTGTCCAGGCTGATTTTCGGCGCCAGAAACACCATCGTTCTGGCATTGATCACAACCGCCTGCTCTTTCAGTCTGGGGGCTTTAATGGGCTTCCTGGCAGCCACTATGGGCGGCTGGGTTGATCAGCTGCTCAGTCGAATAGTTGATATCATTATCTCCGTTCCAACCCTTATCGCCGCCCTGATCGTGGTATCCGCGGTAGGAACATCGTTCTTTGTTCTGGCTGCGGTTATTGGAATAATCTATGCGATGCCGGTTTATCGGATCGCTCGTGCGGTCGCCATGGATGTCGAGGTTATGGACTACGTGGAAGCGGCCAGACTCAGAGGCGAAGGCCTGTGGTGGATCATGAAACGTGAAATCCTCCCCAATGCGATGACACCACTGGCGGCTGAATTCGGACTGCGGTTCTGCTTTGTATTCCTGTTGATCAGTGGCTTAAGCTTTCTCGGTCTCGGCTTGCAACCACCGCTGGCAGACTGGGGCGCAATGGTTCGCTCTAATTCCGAAGGGATCGCGTGGGGATTCATGCATCCCCTTATACCGGCCTCATGCATCGCATTGCTTACCATCGGCATTAACCTGTTAGTCGATTCGCTGGTCCATAAAGCCAGCGGTCTGCGTGACGATCACTAGGGGCTGATAAAAATGACTGAATCATTACTCGAAATTAAAGACATCCTAATCGAAGCAGATATAGAAGGAGAATGGAAACCTATCGTTAACAGCCTTTCCATGACCTTAAAGAGAGGTGAAGTAATCGGCCTCATTGGAGAATCTGGTGCCGGTAAATCGACATTTGGATTATGCGCTCTGGGCTATACCAAGCCAGGTTGCCGTATCGTTTCAGGATCAATCAAACTTGACGGACAGGAACTGGTGGGGCAACCTGAAGCCGAATTACGCAACATTCGAGGAAACAAGGTAGCTTACGTCGCTCAGAGCGCTGCCGCTTCGTTCAACCCCGCACATACCCTGCTTGATCAGTTTTCAGAAGCCCCCATCCAGCACGGAAAAATGGTGGCCTCGGAAGCATCTGTTCGAGGGCGGGAAATATTTGCACAACTCGATCTACCGGAACCCGATACGATCGGTGAAAGATATCCCCATCAGGTATCCGGAGGCCAGTTACAAAGAGCAATGACCGCCATGGCACTGGGAAGTAATCCGGACATCATCATTTTCGATGAGCCAACCACCGCACTCGACGTAACCACTCAGATAGAAGTTTTATCAGCGATTAAGGAAGCCGTAAAGTCGAGAAACGTTGCCGCCATCTATATCACCCATGATCTCGCTGTTGTAGCACAAATGGCCGACCGGATAATGGTATTGAGATACGGCGATCTGGTAGAGGAAGGCGATGCCCGGGAAATGCTGGCCAATCCGAAACAGGAATATACCCAAAAGCTACTCGCGGTTCGTTCTTTGAGAGACAATAAAATTATCGACGATGCCCAAAATACCATCCTGGAAATTCATGATGTGACGGCCCGTTATCCAGGGACCAATATTGATGTGCTTTCCAATATATCCATCAAACTTGAAAAAGGTAAAACCGTTGCCGTGGTGGGCGAATCAGGAAGCGGCAAGAGTACGCTGGCCAGAGTCATCACCGGACTACTACCGCCATCCAAAGGAACCGTAAGTTTCCGTGGAGAGGTGCTGCCTGCGAGCTTGAAAGAGAAATCCAGGGACAATCTTCGCTCAATACAAATGATATATCAGATGGCGGATGTGGCTATGAATCCGCGGCAGAGAATTCGTGAAATTATCGGCCGTCCAGTAGAATTTTATCTGGGGAAAACCGGAGCTGAAAATGAAGCTCGGGTTCTGGAACTGATGAAGCAAATCGAGATTCCGGAAAATTTTATCGACCGCTTTCCAGGACAATTATCCGGTGGTGAAAAACAAAGAATCTGTATTGCCCGAGCCCTGGCTGCAGAGCCCGAATTAATCATCTGCGACGAAGTAACTTCAGCCCTGGATCAACTGGTGGCGGAAGGCATTCTGGATTTGTTGCAGAATCTGCAAAATGAACTTAATGTCTCATATCTGTTCATAACACATGACCTTGCAACGGTAAAAGCCATTGCAGATGAAATCGTGGTGATGTATCAGGGCAAAATTGTGGAGCAGGGCCCCAAGGCTCAAATCCTGGAGCCTCCCTATGAAGACTATACAGAACTGTTGTTGTCGTCGGTTCCGGAAATGGATCCTGACTGGCTGGATGATCTGGTAGAAAGGAGAAAACGCGGTGAAGCCCCCACATCAGAGACATTGGGACAGCGTTAAAACAAGGCTTTAAGCAGTATGTTGGAGAATCGGGGAATTTGTCCCGGTTCTTCACCGAATTTTCACTCAATACAAACTCGTGCAGGGTAAATTAACCAGAAGGTGTCATTATGTTTAAAAAATCGTTTTTGTTCATTATTTGCGCATTATTTTTCAGCAACGCGGCAATGGCTGCAAGCCTGCAGTGGTTCGGCCAGTCCGCATTCAAGATAACCACAGACAGCGGGAAAATCATTCTGGTTGATCCGTTTATAACCAAAAATCCAAAAACACCGGAAGACCTGAAAGACCTTTCCAAGCTGGGCGATGTGGCGTTGATTCTGGTCACCCATGGTCACGGCGATCATATGGGAGATACCGCAGAACTGGCCAAAATGACAGGTGCTAAAGTCGCCATGAACGCTGATATGGGTTCCACTGTTCAGTCGCTGGGACTGATTCCCAAAGAACAGCTAATTCGTTTTAACAAAGGCGGTCCGATCATGCCGGTTGGTGACGACATCCGAATTACTTTGACTCGGGCTGAACACAGCTCAAGCATCAATCATAAAAACCCCGAAACCGGGATGGTAGAAGTACATCCGGGCGGCGAACCATCAGGCTTTATCATTGAGCTGATTCCCGAAGACAAAACGCTTTATCACGCCGGAGATACCGGGGTATTCGGTGACATGATTTTCATTGGCAATTATTATCAGCCGGATTATGCGTTGCTGCCAATTGGAGGTCATTTCACCATGGATCCGGTTCACGCCGCCTACGCGGTGGATGGTCTCTTAAAAACACCTAAGGTAATCCCGATGCATTACGGCACCTTTCCCCCTCTTAAAGGAACACCCGATGAGTTTAAGGCTGCGCTAAGAGGCGAATCTGAAGTCATCGTTATGGAACCGGGCCAGAAAATCAAAATAGACTAAGCCTCATCTTAACTCTGTGCGCACCAAACTGATTCTGGAATGAACGGCATGTTGAATATGAATTTTGCTGATCAGGTAGTCATCGACACCGCCGAAATGGACTGGATTGCCAGTCCTTCTCCGGGAGTGCGTAGAAAACCGCTGGAGCGAGCAGGCGCGGAAAGTGGACATGCGACGTCTATTGTAGAATTCGCAGCAGGTTCACGATTTGAGCACCATGAACATCCACAAGGAGAAGAGATCTTCATCCTGAAAGGCATATTTTCAGATGAAACCGGGAATTATGGGCCGGGAACGTATATGCGAAATCCGGCGGGCACCGGCCATGCTCCTTTCAGCACTGATGGTTGTACACTTTTCGTCAAGCTTTGCCAATTTAGCTCTGAGGATAACAATCAAGTTTGCATTGATACATGCAACACACCCTGGCGACCCGGAATTGGTGGATTACAGGTGATGCCGCTCCACGAATATGGCGCAACCCATACTGCTCTGGTCAAATGGCCAGCAGGAGAAGTATTCCAGCCTCACCGACATGCGGGGGGTGAAGAAATTCTGGTTCTATCGGGAACATTCTGTGATGAGAACGGAAAATATCCCAGGCATTGCTGGATTAGAAGCCCTCACATGAGTCAGCATCACCCTTATGTAGACCAGGAAACTGTTATTCTGGTCAAAACCGGGCATTTACCGGTATAGAAAGGGTTACAGGAGCACCTCAAAACTCAACACTACTGGAAGCGTTTACGTTTATCGCATCGATAAAAAATCATAAGATCGATCTTAAAGTGAAGGCTCCGGCCGTTGCCTTGGAAATGTTGACAAGACATGACACAATCCGCCGCCCTTGAGTAATTACATAATGCCATGACCACAGAAGTGCCCTGCAAATTCTGCAATCCAAGCCAAGAAAGGTTGCTGTTAAAAGGAACGCTGGGTTTTGTTTCCTGGGATCGGCACCCTGTTAACAAGGGGCATATTCTGGTTATGCCCTATCGCCATTTTTCAGACTATTTTGACATTACTAAGGAAGAACGCATCGAGATGTGGGAACTTGTTCAGTCTGCAAAGTCTATTGTTGACGAGAAATATAACCCCGACGGTTACAACATTGGAATAAACGTAGGAAAATGGGCAGGACAGTCTATTCCACACTTGCATATTCATCTAATCCCAAGATTCAAAGGAGATGTTGAGAATCCAAAAGGA